>DWUW01000257.1 GCA_019120525.1 Candidatus Eisenbergiella stercorigallinarum
TTTCCTTCGGCCTTCTGCCCCCGGCGGGCGCGGCGGAGCTTCTGCTGGCGCTTTGTGGGGCTGCGGCCGGATATCTGATGATATGGCTGATGTACGCGATCGTGGGCGTGTCCTCCTGCTGGCTGATGGGGCTGGGGGATCTGGGCGTGGCGCTCACCGTCCTGATCGCTATCCTTTCCGGAAGCCTGCTTCCTCTGGAGTTTTTCCCGCAGCCGGTGCAGAGCGTCCTTTCCTGGCTTCCCTTCCGCTATGCGTTCCAGACGCCCCTCTCCCTGTATCTTGGGAAAATGACGGTTCCGGAGGGGATCCGGCAGCTTGCCGCCCAGGCGGTATGGATCGTTCTTTTGTATCTGGCAGCAAGGCTGCTCTGGGACGGCGGACAGAAAAGGCTTTCAGAGGAAAGCGGATCCTGAGCTGCCGCAGGGAGGAAAAGGGCTTGAAAGAGAAATTGCGTTATTATCTTGGCGTTTACGGCTACAAATACAGGCTGGAGATCCGGGCCGAGCTGGCGGGCCTTTCCAGGACCTTCTGCTGGCTTCTCATGATTCCGCTCAGTTATCTGTCCGGTTTTTACGTGCTTCAGGTGATCGTGAAGGAGAGCGGGGGACTGCACGGCTGGGGAAGCGGGGAGACGGCGTTTCTGTTCGGGCTGTCCATGTTCAGCCATGGCCTGCAGGATCTGTTTTTCATCCGGACCAGAGTTTTGGAGGAGCTGATACAGGAGGGAGAATTTGACCGCATGCTGCTGACCCCGCTCGGGATCTTTACACAGTTCTGCTTTGGAAGGCTGAACCTCTGCGGGCTCTACGATCTCGTCCCCGGGATCCTTGTTTTCGGCTGGGGCTGTATGAAGACCGGATTTTCCTGGAATGCGGGAAACATCCTGGCGGTGGCGGCTGTCATTGCCGGAGGAACGATGATCTCCCTTTCGCTTTACACGGTCACGGGCTGCCTGGCGTTCCGGTTTGCGGAAAGCGCGGCCCTGGAGGATCTGAATATCCGGCTGATTGGAAAAATGACGTCTTATCCGCTGACCATATATCCGAAAGCGCTGCAGATGCTCTTTACCTTCCTGATCCCGCTGGGCTTTATCAGCTTTTATCCGGCCTGCGGTTTTCTGGGAAAGGAGAGCACGATGGACCGGATGCTTCCGATCCCGCTGGAGACGCCGGCGCTCAGCCTTCTGGCGGGGCTTGCGGGACTTGCGGCTGCAAGGGCGCTGCTGCTGTTTTGCATCAGGCGCAGGCTTTAGAACGTTTATGAAAAGGTATTTGGAAAAGGCCGCTATGGCCGGGAGGCCCGGATGGAACAGATCGTGGTGGAGCATGTGACAAAGGAATATCGGATCCCCTATAAAGCCGGAGGGTTCGCGGGAAATCTGCGGAACCGGATCGCCGGAAGAATGACCACTGTGCACGCGGTTTCAGATCTCAGTTTTTCCATAGAAAAAGGGGAAATGGCAGGGTATATCGGACCGAACGGGGCGGGAAAGAGCACGACCATACGCCTGATGTGCGGAATGACCGCGCCCACGTCCGGAACGATCACGGTAAACGGGCTGGATCCGCAGAGGGACCGCAGAAGGGTGGTGTCCAGGCTGGGCGTCGCATTCGGCCAGCTTTCCCGGCTGGAGAGGGACCTGAAGCTGGGGGAATCCTTTGAACTGCTCCGCAGGATCTACCGGGTAGCGCTGCCGGAATATCGGAAAAATCTGGAGGAGCTGGTGGAGCGGCTGGAGCTGACCGGCCTTCTGGATATCCCGGCCGGCCTGCTGTCCGCGGGACAGAGAATGCGGGGAGAGATCGCGGCGGCCCTGCTGCATACGCCGGATATCCTGTTTCTGGACGAACCCACCGTGGGGCTGGATGTGGACGCCAAAAAAGCGGTCCGCAGCCTGATCACGGACTGGAACCGGGAAAAACAGATCACGGTGGTCCTGACCAGCCACGATCTGGAGGATGTGTCCAGACTCTGCAGGCGGCTGATCGTGATCCGGGACGGGAAGATCGTGAGGGACGGGCCGCGGGAGGAGATTGTGAAGGATATGGCGCCATGGAGGCTTCTGAAGCTGGAGGTCTCCGGCTTTGACGGAAGGCTGCGCGCGAAGACGGCAGAGCTGGTCTCCTGGGAAAACAACCGGCTGGTCTGCCGGTTCGACCACCATAAATATTCCGCTTCCGAGGTGATCCGGGAATTGTCCGCCGGCCTGAACATTCTGGATCTGAGCGTGGAGGAGGCGGATATCGAGGAGGCGGTGGAGCGGATCTATCATCTGTAAGAGGAAGGGGACGCTTCGGCATGGAGGTAAAAATGAAAAAGTATTCATTGGGAAATCATATCGGGTATCTGTTAAAGGGAATCTGGGAGAGCGACAAAAAATTGATGGCTCTTCTTATCATAGAGACGGTCTGCAGCGTGATCACGCCGTATATCGCCATGTATCTTCCCAAGATCGGCGTGGATCTGGCGACAGACGGGGCGTCCGTCCGGAGGGCGGCGGCGCTTCTTCTGGCGATCACCTGTATCCTGATCCTGTCCCAGGGGCTTGGCAGCATGGCGTCCAGGGGAAAGACGCGGCTTCTGGACCGGGTGAGAAGCTTTTACCGGATCCGGCTGTTCTGCAAGACCCTGGACTGCGACTATGAGCATGTGGAGAGCACGGAGTGGCAGGATAAATATGAGCAGGCGAAGGAAATGAGCGTGGACTGGGGGCCGTGGTCCGCCACCACGCTGATGAGCGAAGGGATCGTGAAGCTGGGCAGCGCCGTGGTCAGCTTCCTTCTCTACGGGAGCATCCTCGTTTCCCTAAGCCCCTGGATGCTGGCGCTGATCCTCGTGCTGTCCGCGGTCAATTTCCTGGCGCTTCGCAGGGCGCAGAAATACGAAGTCAGCCGGATCCAGGAGCGCAGCGGCCTGCAGAACCGCAGGGGCTACATGGAGCAGGTCGCTTCCGACATGAAATACGGGAAGGACATCCGGCTCTATGAGCTTTCCGGGTGGATCCGGCAGTGCTTTTCTCATTACAACGACGCGCACTTCCGCCTCCGGCAGGCGGTGCAGCAGCGGTTTTTCCATGCGGCATTTGTGGAAAGCCTGACGCTGTTTGTGCGGGACGGGATCGCCTATCTGTGGTTTCTGTACCAGGCGGCATCCGGCATGCTTTCCACCGGGGATTTTGTGCTGGCCTGCAGCGCGGTGGCTTCCTTTTCCACGCTGGTGACGCAGATGTCAACGAGCGTGGGCCAGCTCATGCAGGCGGTGCCGCCCCTGGACCGGATGCGTTCCTTCCTGGACGCCGCGGATGAGCCGGAGCCGGATCCCGCCGCCGTGCCTCCGAGGAAAGAGGAGCCGGTTGGCATCCGCTTTGAGGACGTGTGCTTTTCCTATGGGGGCAGAAACCGGGTACTGGACCATTTTTCCCTGTCCATCGAACCCGGAGAGAAAATCGCCCTGGTGGGGCTGAACGGTGCGGGAAAAACCACCATCATCAAGCTGCTGTGCGGTTTTTACAGGCCGGAATCCGGCAGGATTCTGTTAAACGGCCAGGACATCCGGAATTTTAAAAAGGAAGATCTGTATGGGCTGATCGCCCCGGTTTTCCAGGAGGCGACGATCCTTCCCTTTACCGTGGCCCAGAATGTGGCCATGTCGGATGAAAATGTGGACAGGGATCGGGTGGAAGAGAGCCTGAAGCGGGTGGGGCTGTGGGAAGCCGTCGGCCGTCTGCCCCTTGGCATGGACAATGGGATGACCAGCCTGGAAGAGGGCGGAAGCTCCTTTTCCGGCGGACAGAAGCAGAAGCTTCTCATGGCGCGGGCGCTGTACAAGGGAGCGCAGCTTCTTTTCTTCGATGAACCCACAGCGGCGCTGGACCCGATCGCGGAGAGCGAAACCTATGAAATGTTCCATTCCCTTTCCGGGAACAAAACCGCGGTTTACATCTCCCACCGGCTGGCGAGCACCCTGTTCTGCAGCCGTGTGGTGTTCCTGGAAAACGGCCGGGTGAAAGCCTGCGGGTCCCACGAGGAGCTGATGAAAACCTGCGGGGAATATCGGGAAATGTATGACCTGCAGAGCCAGTATTATAAGAAGACGGACGGACTGGACGCCGGCGCTTTTGCCTGATCGGTCCGGCGGGCGGCCTTCCTGCCTGCAGGAACGGCCGTTTGCGGGAGAGTGGAGGTTCGTGCCGCCAACGAAAAGGCGGCGGAATGGAGATGGTATGAAAAAGAAAAATATACTGAAAACCTGTCTGCGGGAAATCTGGAGCTGCGAGCCGCAGTCCCTTCAGATGGCCTTTTTCCTGGGGGTAATGGAGGCGCTGATCCCGCTTGTCTCCTCCCTGCTGTCCTCCCTGTTCGTGGACGGGCTGGAGCAGGGGCTTGCCTTCGGGATCCTGGCGGGCATGGCGGCGGCCGGAGTGGCCGTCCTGTTTGTCATGAACGCCGTCCGGGGAAAGATGGAGCGGAGCGGCCTGCCCCATTCCGAATACTGCAACGACCTGGTGGAATGGAAATTTTATGAAAAGAGCATGGGAATGAACTACGCGCAGGCGGACAGCCCGGAAACGGCGGCGCTGCGCGCCCGGATCGACAACGATTATGACTGGGGCTGCGGGGCTTATTTCATGGTTCCCCAGTTCCAGCGCTGCGTGAACGGCGTGGTGGGAGCGGTATGCGCGGCGCTGCTTCTGGTTCCCGTATTCCTTCAGGGCGGGCTGTGGCGGCACTGGAGCAGCTTCCTTTTCCTGCTCCTGGTGCTGGCTGCGACCTTCTGCTCCATCCGTTCGGAAAAGAAAACCTATGACGAAAAAGAAGCGCTCCGGCAGGAATATGACACAAAGACCAGCAGGAGCAACTATCTGATGCGGGGCGGCATCACCTACCGGGAGGGAAAGGACATCCGGATCTACCGGGCGCAGCCCATGATCAAGCACGCGCTCCGGGAGGAGGAGCGGGACCGGATGGTAGATGGGGAGAGCCGCCTGGAGAGAAAAGCCGGGTTTCTGGACGGAAGCCTTTCCGGCCTCCTGATGGGAGGGTCCTATCTGTTCATCGTGCTGCGGGCCCTTTCCGGCGCCCTTTCGGCGGGCTCCATCGTCCTTTTCGCCGCCGCCATTTACCGGTTTTCGGAAAGCCTGAAAACCCTTTCCAAAAGCGCGAATGAGATCCGCATGAACGCCAGACGGATGGAGAGCACCTTCGAATATCTGGCCCTGCCGGACCGCATGGAGAGCGGCGGCGTGTCCATGTGTCCGGAGGATGGAAACGGGGCGGTGGAGTTTCAGGACGTGTCCTACACCTATCCGGGCGCGGCGGTTCCGGCTCTTTCCCACGTTTCCTTCCGCCTGGAGCCGGGAAAAAAGATCGCCGTGGTGGGGATGAACGGAAACGGAAAGACCACCATGGTGAAGCTGCTCTGCCGCCTGTACGATCCGGACGGCGGACGGGTGCTGCTGAACGGCCGCGACGTGCGGGAATACGATTATGAGGAATATCTGCGCCGGTTTTCCGTGGTATTTCAGGATTTCCAGCTTCTTGCGCTGCCGCTGGGAGAAAACGTGGCGGGCGGGAAGGACTATGACGCCGCCCGGGTGCGCGGCTGCCTGGAAAAGGCGGGCTTTGGAAAACGCCTGCAGCAGATGCGGGACGGCCTGTCCACCTTCCTCTACCGGAATATGGATCAGGACGGCGTGGAGATCTCCGGCGGCGAAGCCCAGAAGATCGCCCTGGCCCGCGCCCTCTACAAGGATGCGCCCATCGTGGTCCTTGACGAGCCCACCGCGGCCCTGGACCCGGTTTCCGAGCACGAGGTTTACAGCGGCTTCCGGAATCTGGTGGGCGGCCGGACTGCCATCTTCATTTCCCACCGCCTCTCCTCCTGCCGCTTCTGCGACGAAATCCTGGTCTTCCATCAGGGGGAGCTGGTCCAGCGCGGGAGCCATGAGGAACTGGTGGAGGCGGACGGCCTTTACGCCTCCATGTGGCGGGCGCAGGCGCAGTATTATGGGAAGTTTTGAATTTGAAATTCAAAATAAAAAAGTTTGAAAAAACGAACAAAATGTGATATACTCTTTTCACGGAAAGTCAGAGTACATAGGATAGGCGGCCTGCCCTTCGCGCAAACGGAGGGAACAGCCCTCCGGACCGAAGAAAGGAGGGTGATGCCAATGGTTACATATGAGAATTTATTCTTATTTTGTACGCTTATTGTCTCTCTTGTGGGATTGTGTCATACAATTTTCAAGGGAAAGAAATAGCCGCCAACTACCGCAAATAGTTGACGGCTGTTACAATAAGTAACCTGCTGATTATTTTTGCCGGGTAGGCCATATGTCTCTGGCTTTCCCTTTTTCTTTCTATTGTCAATATACCATATTCGCGGAAGGAGTTCAAGAAAAAAATCCGGGCGTGCTCCGGACGCGCCGCGCTTGCGTTTTGTTTCCCATTCTTTTATGATTAAGAAAGATATGATACAGGGAAGACGGAGAGAGCCGTCCGGACGGTCCTGGAACCGGAAGCGGCTTTCCCGGGGGTCCCGGAATGGAGGTTCTCATGCACATGGAAGAAATCAGGATTTCCCATCACAACAGGACGGTGGACGGCGTTTTTTTCAGGCCGGAAGGCATCCGGCAGTTCCCTGTCGTCCTGTTCAGCCACGGCTATAACGGCTGCAAAACGGATTTTGAGACGGCGGCGGAATATTTTTCTCAGAACGGTATCGGGGCCGTCTGCTTTACCTTCTGCGGCGGGAGCACGCGCGATGTCAGCGGCTTTCCCACCACGGAAATGACGCTGTTTACGGAAAAGGAGGACCTGTGCGCGGTCCTGGACGAGGTGATGTCCTGGGACTGCACGGACAGGCGGCATATTTATCTGTTCGGCGCAAGCCAGGGAGGCATGGTTTCCGCCCTGACGGCGGAGGAGCGGGAGAAGGACATCGACGGCCTGATCCTGCTTTACCCTGCCCTGTGCATCGCGGATGACTGGAACCGCCGTTTTCCGGACCGGGAAGAGATCCCTGATACCCAGGATCTGTGGGGGATGCTGCTCGGCCGGCGCTTTTTTGAGTCCATCCGCGATTTTGACATCAGAAAACAGGTCGGCCGGTTCCGGAAAAGGGTCCTGATCCTGCACGGAGCCGACGATGCGGTCGTTCCGGTTTCTTATGGAGAGTGGGCGGCGTCCGCCTACCCGAATGCCAGGCTGGAAATTTTTCAGAAGGAAGGACACGGCTTTACCCCGGACGGGGACAGGCGGATGGAAGGGATGACGATGGCCTTTGTCCATGAATGTATGGAAACGGAAAGGAAGGGCGCGGTATGGAGCTGATGAAGCTGTATATCAACATTACGGAAATGTATGAGCTGAACAGCGGCAGAGGCGCTGTCCGGATGATCCTGTTTGACGGCCGCTGCGAGGGAGAAGTTTTTCACGGAAAGATCCTGCCCGGCGCGGTGGATACGCAGAGGAGCGAAAAAGACGGCGGGGGAACGCTGTCGGCCAGATATATGCTGGAAGGATGGGACAGCGAGAACAACCCCTGCCGCGTCTTCATAGAAAACAGCGCCCGCTTTGGCAACCCCAAAACCAGCCCCGCCGTCCGGACGGACAGCCCGGCGCTGCGGTGGCTGGAGGAGACGGAGCTGGAGGGCAGGCTGGAAAACGGGGATTCGGGGCTGGTCATTACCATATCCCGGAAACCAGCCGCTTCCGCGAAGGAACGGATCAATACCACCGCGTCATCGGCAGCTCATTGTTCACGCCCTTGCTCCACAGGATCTGGTGCAGGTCGATGATGCCGTTGTAGAAGGTGGCGGCGCAGGCGCACAGATACAGCTCCCACATGCGGACGAAGGGCTCGTCGAACATTTCGCGGACCTCGTCCTTATGCGCCTGGAAGTTCGCGTTCCAGCAGCGCAGGGTGCGGCTGTAGTGGCGGCGCAGGCTTTCCACATCCAGCGTGTAGAAGCGGTGGTCCGCCGCGGCGCTGATCATTTCCCGCAGGGACGGCACCATGCCGCCGGGGAAGATGTATTTCTTGATCCAGGGATCGCCCGGATGCTCCTTCAGCGCGCTGATGAAATGCAGCAGGAACAGTCCACCCGGCTTTAAGACTTCGTCCGCGCAGCTCAGGAATCTGTCATAATTCTCCCGCCCCACATGCTCCACCATGCCAACGCTCACGATGCGGTCGAATTTCTGGCCCAGCTGGGGCAGGTCGCGATAGTCCATGCGCTTCACGCACAGCAGATCGGACAGGCCCTCCTTCTGGATGCGTTCGTTGAAGGCGGCCTCCTGTTCGTGGCTTAAGGTGATGCCTGTACCCTTTACGCCGTATTTCTTCGCGGCTTCGATCAGAAGGAAGCCCCAGCCGCAGCCGATGTCCAGAAGCTCCATGCCCGGCTTTAAGTACAGCTTCTTCAGGATGCGGTCCGTCTTGTGGACCTGGGCGTCGTACAGGGTGTCGTTTTCGTTTTCAAAATAGGCGCAGGAATAATTCAGTGTCTCGTCCAGCCACAGACGGTAGAAGTCGTTTCCGATATCGTAGTGTGAGGTGACCTCCTTTTCCTGGTTCTTTTTGGAAGAAGAGGTGAAGATCAGCTTTTTCAGTTTAGAGGTATCCGTGGAGAAACGGTCCATCTGTCCCATGAAATGCGACAGCGCTTCGTACAGATCCCCCTCGATGGTCAGGTCGCCTCTCATGTAGGCTTCGCCCAGGGCCAGGGAGGTGCTGGTCATCAGCTCCTTCACATCCAGCTCTTTGTTGATGCTGACGGTAAAGGTGGGCTCCCCTTCACCGATCTTGTACTGTGTTCCCTGGTAATTGACCAGGAAAGGCGCCGCATCCAGCTTCCTCAGGAAATGAATGACGGCATTCTCTTCAAGTCCCATTTTATGATGCTCCTTTCCCGAAAAAATAAAAAACCGGCTTTTTGGGAGAAAAAATTCCTCAGAAAACAGGATTTCTGACGGAAAAGCTGTTTCCTGGCTGCAGAAAAATTCCCCTCTCTTGCCGATCGGTATTATTTTACTGCGTTTGGACGGGAAGGTCAATCACCGGATGAAAATTGCCGGTTCAGGGAAGATACCCGTGAACCGGCAGGCGAACGGCAATTCAGAAGTTTTCGGCCCTTTTCCCGGCCTTTTTTTCTGTACTTTTTTTCCGCATGGCCTCCTGTTCCCGCTCCGACAGCTCGGGCTGGCCGAAGGGATAGAGCTGTTTATAGGCGGCAAGCTCCTCCGGCTTCCCGGTGCCGGAGGGAACGAGGCCGGTACAGTCATAAGCGGACGCGGCGCTGGCGTAGTCCTGATCCTCGGGGATGTTGTAATCTTCGTCTTTCATGAAAGCCTCCATTCCGGAGCATCCGGCTCCTCATCTGGGAAAAGTATGCCCGGAAAAGAGGAGATCCATACAAAGGGATTCCCCGTACCCCCTTTTCAAAATCAGGAACGTGTGAAATAATGGTCATAGACGCGGTTTCGCTTCCGCAGCGTTTCACCGTCCAGCTTCTGGGCGTCCGCGATCTCATATACGCCGAAGGTATCAAGGAGCTTTTCCGTGGGATCCGCTTCCACAAAGGTGCACCAGGGGAGCCAGTGGTACTGGCTTCCAAGCAGCTGTTCGGTGAAGTTGCCGCTTTCGTGTCCGAGGCCGGGCATGCAGTAGCCGATGCTGCCGTCGATATCGTTGGACTGTCTGGTATTCTTGTCGATAAATTCGGCAAAATCCAGATAATGGGGATCCCCTGTGATCAGGTAGAGCCGGTAATAGGTATAGGAGCAGGCCGCCATGTAGACGTCGGCGCCGCCGCCGATGGTGATGATGCTCTGGCCGCTGATGGAATAGCGGTTGAAGGGATGCCTTGTCCAGGGCGTCCGGACCGGGAAGGTCCAGGCGTAGGTCCAGGTTTCCGTATAGTCTGCCGCTCCCATGGCAGCCTGAAGCCACCGATCTTCCTGCGTCAGGTCATAAAGGGCGAGGAAACCGAAAAGGCCGTAGATCCCTGCCTCCTTATCCTGGATATCGGAGTTGTCGCAGGTGCCGCCCCGGTATTCCAGGTTCAGGTAAGCGTTCTGATAGGACCATTCCCCGGCGCGCAGGGCCGCTTCCCGGTAGGCCTGTGTGCCCGTGACCAGATAGAGCTGGATGAGGAAACGGATCACGCTGGGCGTATTGGACTTGGAATCCATGCGGACGGAACCGTCGTCATGATAGGAACGGTAATAACTGCCGTCCCCGTTCTGGACGTTCACCAGCCAGTCGGCGGTGCGCACGCAGAAGGCCAGCCATTCGGGCCGCTCCTCCCCTTTGCGGTGCAGGTAGACATAGGCGTCCAGGATCGCTTCCATGCCGTCCGCGAGCATGCGGATGTAGTGGGGATAAGGCTCAAAGCCCCTGATGTTGGGATTGTAGCACATGGGCGGCATGCCGGAAGCCGGGGAAGCGGCGGAAGCCTCCCGTACCCAGAAGTTGAGGATATTTTCCCCTTTCCCATAAGCCTCGGGAACCTTTTCCCGGTCTCCGTACCGGAGCAGGAGATTGCCGATGCCGGGCTGCTGCCCCACGAAGCCGAACTGGAAGGATACGGAAGAGACATCCATATCCGGCAGCTGGCAGGCGAAGGGAAGGCCCCAGGAATCGCCGTAGCGGCGGGTGTATTTCATAAAAATGTTCATGCAGTTCTGGTAGTGGACGTGATTGTCCACCGCGAAGAGGCGGTCGCGCAGGCGGTCATAGGTCATGCGCCAGGTGGCGCGCAGCATATCCTGGAAGCTTCCGTAGCGGCCGAAGTGAATGGCCACGGCATAGGACTGTTCAAAGCCGCAGGTTACGGGATGGTTCATCCGCCGGAAATCCATGGCTTTTTCCGTGAAATCCAGGCCCGCGTAGACTTTGCCGCTCTTCGGGGGAACCTGGCCGTCCGCGCCGGGATAGATATAGTCGATGGAGAGGCCCGCGGGCTCAGTCTCCCCTTCCGTGCGCACCGCGAAGCCGTAGTACATATAATTGAGCGTCCGGCGGCTCGGGCGGCTCATGCCGATGGAGCCGATGGTGAAATCCGGATCCACATTGTTTTCCGAGCGGGCGATATCCAGGTTGCGCAGGGTAACGTCCGCGGCGAGACGGGAGAGGGCGGCCGTCTGGCCGGTCTGCGGATGGTACATGGCGAAAAGGGGAAGCGCGAAGCGGGTCTCCAGCTGCCAGAAGTATTCACAGTCCAGATCCTTGCCGATCAGGGAATCCGGGCCGAATTCATTCTGCCTGTACCATGCGCCGGGCGCGAAGCACTGGTAATCCCGGGGAGAATCCGATTCCGCCATGGTCAGGGAGAATTTGCTGGAAAAACCCAGCTCGTCCCCGGCCGCAAGGACCCTGACCCGGCGCGACAGGACAAAGCCGGCGTCGGAAGGCTGATAGCGGTCAGTAAAGGAAAAGGAAGCCCCGGAAGGGACGGTGAGGATGCCTGATGCGCGCAGGCCGTCCCCGTCCGGGACGATCTCCGTATAGGGCGCGTCATAAAAGGCGCTGATGGCAGAAGCGGTTTTGACGGTCACGAACAGGGGCCGCCTGTTAAAGTACAGAAGCCGCCCGTCCTGCGCTACCTCAAGGCCTCCGTCCCGGAAGCTCAGCCGGTAATCCTGAGAAATAAGCTGCATAAAAAATACCTCCTTTTTGCCGTCCGAAGGACGGTCCATTGATCTGAAAGAATGATTCCTGTCATCCGCCGGGTCAGAACTCCACCGCCAGGCAGTTGACGTACTGCGTGGGCAGCTTTTCGGGCAGCTTGACGTTCAGCACCCCGTAGCTCTGGGTGAAGGGAACCGGCCCTTCGCCAAGCAGCCGCACCGCTTTGACCGGTTCGTCCGGCGTGAAGGTTTTGATGACCGCGACCTGGTTTTCAGGAGGGGCCATGAGGAACGCGTATACGGTGTTTCCTTTCCGGCAGAACCGGTAATCGGAGGAAGTCCAGGGGGTGCGCTCCTCCGTAAAGCCCTGGATGACGACATTGGTGGGGCCTTCCTTGTATACACGGAAAGGGCGCGTGCCATAGATCGCTTCCCCGCAGATGGGGAACCATCCTGCCAGCTCTTCCAGAAGATAGCGGGATTCTGCGTCGATCGTCCCGTCGGGCCGCTGGGGGATGTTGAGCATCAGGCAGCCGTTTTTGGAGACGATGTCCACCAGCATCTCGATGACCTGGGCGGGCCGCTTGTAGACGGCCTGGGCGTCGTAGAACCAGTGGCCGATACAGGTATCCGTCTGCCAGGGCTGTTCGGGAATGTCCGGCAGCTGGCTGCGCTCGATATCCAGGACGCCGACCCGGTATCTGTCCGGATTGCGGTCTTTTTGCGTATATACGGCCTGATTGCTGCCGCACCGGTCAATGGAGCTGTTGTAGAGATAGGAGATCACATCCAGCCCCGCGCTGTAGTCGCTTCCGCCGTTGTTTTCCTGCTGGAAGGGGATGGAGCTGTCGGAGTAGAGAAGATCGGGCTGGAAGAGGTCGATCAGCTCATGCATCGCCTTTTTCCAGTATTCATGGAAAGCCGGATCAGCGGTCATCCATTCCGGCGCGAATTCGCCGAAGCGCCCGCTTCGCTCCATTTCCTCCGCCAGCTTCCGGTTGGAATGGTAAAAATCCTGGTATTCCGGCCGGTTCCCGTCATAAGGGACACCCTTGTAGGGGCCGTAGGAATCAGAGCCCTTGTTGGTGTACCACCAGTTATAGGAGGCTGCCAGGTGCTCGGAAAGGCCGAAGGGCAGATGGAAATTGTCGCAGGCGGATTTCCACATGCGGCAGATATCCTTGCCGGGCCCGATATTGACGGAATTGAAACGGTTGACTTTGGAGGCGTAATTAAAGAAGTTATCGTGGTGGGTGGCCTGCGCCATGAAATAACGCGCCCCCGCCCGGTAATACAGGTCCATCAGTTCATCCGGCTGGAAGCGTTCCGCCTTCCACATGCGGCAGATATCGATGTATCCCACTTTGGACGGATGGCCGTAATGCGCCACATGATACTGGTACTGCGGGGAACCCTGGATGTACATGTTCCTCGCGTACCAGTCGGAAGCCATGGGTACGCTTTGAGGGCCCCAGTGGCTCCAGATGCCGAATTTTACATCCCGGAACCAGTCGGGACAGCGATAGGTGCGAAGAGATTCAAAAGTAGCTTTAAAATGTTCTGCCATGCAATACCCTCCCTGGACGGACGGCGCGGCGCGCCCCGGCCGTTCCTGCCGGGGCAAAGGCCTGCCGTCGGTTTATTTATGGATACTTTTATTGTAGCGGGCAGGGGTATATTGAAAAGGGAGAGGATATTGGGGAAGGTGGAGAAAATATTGATGCTTCGACGGGAGGAAGAGACGTGAACGGATACTATGCGGAAAAGCTGACGCAGGCGGACGTGCGGCTGCTGATGGGAAACTGCAATACCTGTCCGCCGGAATGGCGGGCAGAGGGAGTCTGCTACAGCTTTCATAAATTTTATTATTTCCAGGGCGGGCAGTGCCGTCTGGAGATCGAGGGAGATGTCTATCATCCGAAGCCGGGGGAGCTCTACCTGATCCCCGCCGGGAAGCGGCATTCCTACAGCCACAGCCCGAAGGATCCGGTGACGAAGTACTGGTGTCATTTTGACCTGAGCTTCGGCGGGATCCGGGAGCTGAATTATCAGCCGCAGACGGTTGTGTGCGTGCCGGAGAGAACGCGGACGGCGGAGCTGTTTGACAGAATGTTCCGCCTTCACGGGTCTGCAAGCCCTGCGGACCGGCTTCTGGAGAAGGCGGCGCTGCTGGAGCTGCTGGCGGTTTTTCTGGAGCGGATCGATGTGCAGAAGCTGCTGGGCCGTCTGGAGGACGATTTTTCCTATCAGATGAGCCGGTATGTGCAGGAGCACCTGTCCGGTCCCATCCGGGTGGGGGATATGGCGGAGGCCGTCCATCTGCAGCCCAGCTATTTTATCCAGAAATTCAAGAAAAACTTCCAGGTGACGCCCATCTGTTACGTCAATCAGATGCGGCTGCAGAATGCCGCCCGCCTGATGGAGGGACATCCCGGGGACGGCCTGGAGGAGCTGGCCCGCGCGTCAGGATTCGACGATTACCGCTATTTCAGCAGGCTCTTCCGGAAATATTACGGCATGACGCCGTCGGAATTCCGGAAAAGACAGGCCGTTATCGGTCAGGCTCGCCGGAAAGAAGCAGCGCCTTGATCTCCGGAATGGATCTCCCATCCGCCCGCAGCCGTCTGAGAAGGGCGATCCGCTCCAGAGAGGCTTCCCGTCGGTATCGTCTGGTCAGATTTTCTTCGGCCTGCTCGAAGGGGAGGAGACCTTCTTCCGTATAAAATTTCAGGGTGCTGTAGCGCACGTCAGCCAGGCGTACCAGCTCGCCGATGGTGACGTATTCCGCCTGCTGTATGGTTTCCATGCTTCGCTGTCTTGACATGACTGCCTCCGATCTGAAATGCCTGGCTTCAGGTGTATACTGGTATCAGGTGCATACCAGCGTCAGGTGTATACCGCTATGAAGACGGCGATCATATCCAGCATGCTGTTTACATAGTCCAGCATTTCTTTTACCAGGGTCCCTTCCGGGCTTTTTACGATGGCGGCCAGCCGTTCCTTCATTTCCTTCTGCTCATATCTGGAAAAATATTCCCGGATCACGCCGCTTTTTTCCAGAAGGATCACAAGGGCGGCGATATCCTCCGTAACCTCCCCTTCCTCCAGAAGCTCGGAGCGGACCAGGTCGATGACCCGGTTGATGGCGTCTCTGGTGGGAAGAAAGCGCCCGACGCCTTCAAACAGCCCCGGCTCCGCGGCCTGCGCCAGCCCTTCCCGCGCCAGCGATTCCCCAATGGAGCCGATCAGGGCGTTCAGCCGTTTCCCGGAGAAGGAATAGTAATAATCCTCCAGGATTTTTTCCGTTTTCAGGGGCTTTCCCTGATCGAGATAGTCATAGAGAGGGCGGAGAAATACCTTCTCTTCGGGGAGCGGGCCGGTTACGGACACGCTTTTTCCGGATCCGGAGAGTATGCGCTTCTTTCCTTCCTCAATGCTGACGCAGCCGGAAAGCTGCAGCTCCAGCAGGCCGGAAGCGAGCAGGCAGACGAGACGGTCCACGTTGAAGCCGGAAAGCTTCCCTTTCCCATTGACCGCGCAGATGAAATATTCCTGTGTGAGAGACAGATCCTTCATAACTACCTCCTTTTTTGCGGCCGAACGGCCGCATCATAATCATGAGAAGAATTGCGTAAGCAATTCTTCCAGGAAATCGGCAGAGCCGATTTCCGTGCCTCCTTTTTTGCGGCCGAACGGCCGCATCATAATCATGAGAAGAATTTTACTTACTGCTTATTACTTACTACTTACGATTTGATAATACCATAAAAAGCTTTCCTGTCAAGAAAAAAAAGAAAAAATATCGGAAAGCTCCTGCCCGGAGGCGGGTGGGCTGCTGCCCGGCAGCGCGGAAAATGACAGCGGTTGTATTTTCAGCCATTTTTCTTATAATAGAATTGTACGGATGGAGGTTGACAGCGGATGAATACGCCGACGATTGAAACAGAAAGACTGATTTTAAGGGAATTTACGGAAAACGATCTGGAAGCTTTTTATCAGATTTACAGCGATGAGGAGGTCAATCTCTTCCTTCCGTGGTTCCCCCTGAAAAACAGGGAAGAAGCAAAGCTCTTTTATGAAAGCAGATATGGGACAAAATACCGGGAACCGGACGCATACCATTACGCGGTCTGTCTGAAGAAAGACAATATCCCGATCGGTTATGTCAACGTCAGCATGGACGACAGCTTTGATTTCGGCTATGGCCTCCGAAAGAAATTCTGGCATCAGGGGATCGTCACCGAAGCCGGAGAAGCGGTGATCCGGCGGCTGCGAATGGACGGGATTCCCTATATCACCGCCACCCATGACGTCAACAACCCGCGCAGCGGCGCTGTCATGAGGCGTCTTGGCATGAAATACCAGTATTCCTATGAGGAGCAGTGGCAGCCCAAGGATTTCCCGGTCATTTTCCGCATGTATCAGTTGAACCTGGACGGGAATGAGGAGCGGGTTTACGACAGGTACTGGAAGGCTTCGGCTGTCCATTTTGTGGAAACGGAGATAGATTGAACAATAAGCCATCGGGCTTATTGTTTCACAGCAAAGCGAAGCTTTGCAGCAATTATGTGCCGGAGCGTCACAAATTGCTTTTTGGCATCCGAGAAATCGCATCCGCGATTTCTCCTCGCCCCGTCGCTACGCTCCGGAATGGGGATTGAGATGAATATACGGGAAAAGGCGGCTGAAAAAGACTTAGTGCTGACCGTCGATATGTACGGCTGTCCCAACCGCTGCAGGCACTGCTGGCTGGGACACATGCCAAACAGGAAGATGGAGGATGGGGCAGATGAATGGATTGTGGACTGCTTCAGGCCTTATTTTAAACGCATCAGCTTCTACAGCTGGCTGCGGGAACCGGATTTCTGCGACGATTACAGAGAACGCTGGCAGAGGGATATTGCCCTGTCGGTTCAAAAAGTGCCGGAACGATATGAGCTGGCAAGCTTCTGGAGAATTGTCCGGGATCCGGAATATGTGCCGTTTTTAAAAGAGGTGGGCGTAAAGGCTGTTCAGCTTACGTTTTTCGGACTGGAAGAAACGACGGACCGATTTGTGGGAAGAACGGGAGCCTTTCGGGAGCTGCTGCAGGCAACCAAGCTGTTGGCCGCGAACGGAATCGCTCCCCGGTGGCAGGCGTTTCTGTATGAGGAAAATAAGGAAGAGATCGTTGAACTGCTGAAGCTGAGTGAAGAACTGCATTTAAGGGAACGATGCCGCGGCTTCGGCGCGGAATTCCGTTTTTTTGTACATACGGGCAGCTGCGACGGCGAGAACCGGAAACAATATGATATCTGGATCAGAAAAGAAAACATTCCGGAGGCGCTGATCCCTTTTTATTCAGGCTATGAGAGCCTTCTTACGGAAAGGGAATGCTGTGAACGGCTCAGGGGGGATACCATGCATTGGGTGCATCATAATGGGAAGGAGATCGTTTTATTGATTTCCAACACCTGCGACGTGTTTTTCAATTTTACCCATATGACCAGGGAGTGGAAAATCGGGAATTTAAAAACGGATGACAGAGAGGAGCTGATCCGCAGAGTCGTGGAAGAGGATATTCCCGCGCTGAATCTGGCGGGGAAAGTTACCCTGGGAGAACTGGCGGCAAGGTATGGAAATCCGGAGTCGGACAGAGCCTTCCATCTGAACGACTATAAGGATTATCTGTTAAACCGATATCTGGAAGATGTCTGCTCATAAAAAGAAATGTATCATCAAGGAGGACCTCATGGATTTATTCACCTATATGGCGGAAACCAGAAAGGAAAAGGAAGCGCCGTTGGCGGCCAGGCTGCGGCCGGAGACGCTGGAGGAGGTGGTGGGGCAGCAGCACATCATCGGAAAGGACAAGCTGCTCTACCGCGCGATCAAGGCAGACAAGCTGGGGAGCGTTATCTTTTACGGCCCGCCCGGAACGGGAAAGACCACGCTGGCCCGGGTGATCGCCAACACCACCAGCGCGCGCTTCACGCAGATCAACGCCACGGTGGCGGGGAAAAAGGATATGGAAGAGGTGGTGGCCGCGGCGAAGGAAGCGCTGGGCATGTATGGAAAGAAGACCATTCTTTTCATCGATGAGATCCACCGTTTTAATAAAGGCCAGCAGGACTATCTGCTCCCCTTCGTGGAGGACGGCACCGTGATCCTGATCGGGGCGACCACGGAAAATCCCTATTTTGAGGTGAATGGGGCGCTGCTTTCCCGGTCCATTATCTTTGAGCTGAAGCCGCTTTCCAGAGAAGACGTGAAGGAGCTTCTGCGCCGGGCCGTCACCGATGAAAAGAAGGGGATGGGCGCATACGGGGCCGTGCTGGACGCGGATGCCGCGGAGTCCCTTGCGGACATGGCGGGCGGGGACGCGCGCCTTGCGCTCAATGCCGTGGAGCTGGGCATTCTGACCACACCCCGGAGTGAGGACGGGAAAATTTACATCACGCTGGACGTGGCGGCGGAGTGTATTCAGAAGCGGGTGGTGAAGTACGATAAGACGGGGGATAACCATTATGATACCATCTCGGCCTTCATCAAGAGCATGAGAGGATCGGATCCGGACGCCGCTGTATACTATCTGGCAAAGATGCTCTATGCGGGAGAAAGCGTCACCTTCATCGCGAGAAGGATCATGATCTGCGCGTCGGAGGATGTGGGAAACGCGGACCCGCAGGCTCTGCAGGTGGCGGTCAGCGCGTCTCTGGCCGTGGAGCGCGTCGGCATGCCGGAGGCGCAGATCATCCTGGCAAACGCAGTCACCTATGTGGCCTGCGCGCCCAAGAGCAATTCTGCCGTCTGCGCCATCAGCGAGGCGGCAAAATGCGTGCAGGAGACGGGGAATCTGCCCGTTCCGCCCCATCTGCAGGATGCCCATTACAAGGGGGCCGCGAAGCTGGGGCACGGCCTGGACTACAAGTATGCCCATGATTATCCGAATCATTATGTGCGGCAGCAGTATCTGCCCTATGAGCTTTCCGGGAAGGAATTCTACCGCCCCAGCGGGAACGGCTATGAGGCGAAGATCCGGGAGCACATGAAGCGGATCAAAAAGGAAGCGGAGGAAGCTGCCGGGGAAAAGGACGGAACGCCTTAGAAGAGCTCCTTCGTCAGATAGCGGTAGATTTCCTTGTTTTTTTTCTGCCAGTTGTCGCAGATGGAGGCGGCAAGCTCCTCTGTGGGGACGGACAGGCGGATACCTACCAGATCTACATCCCCATCTTTTGCCACGAGCTGCGCTTCGTATTCCCCGTTTACCAGCTTGTAATAATCGCCCTGGATGGAGGATTCGTTGCGCAGCTCCAGCCGGTGGCTGGTGAAATAGTCCCGGATATCGTCCTTGATGGCGTCGCTGATACGGTTTTCAAAATAATGGAGCGTGTTTTTGCCTTCCTCCGTCAGCGAAAGCTGCGTCCGGTTCAGGATGGTCTTGGAGTGGGCAAGGCCCGTTTCCGTCAGATCAGAGAAAACGGTCTGGAGGGTGAGAAAATTGGTGTAGTCCCGGTCCAGGATGAATTCGGCGATCTGCGCGGTGGTCAGGGGAAAATTCACGCAGTTGAGCATATAGAGAACCATAAGCTTGTAAAGGGTGGTCGGTTCCTGATTCATGGCGTCTCCATTCCGGCAGTCTGTCCCTGCCTGATGGCGTTCTGCTTCAGCCTGCGGTGAAGCAGGTTCAATACGTTTCGTTTATCCGCGCTCCATAAAGGCGCGATGAGAAGGCGCTTCGGCCCGTCCCCCGTGACCCGGTGGATGACGATCCCGGGAGAAAGCGCCGCGATGCAGTCGCAGAGGATAGAAAGATACTCTTCCAGCGAAAGCGTCTGAAAAAGGCCTGCCCGGTAATCCGCGGCAAGGTCGGTTCCCTCCAGTACATGTAAAAGCTGCAGCTTGACGCCCCAGATGCCGCTGCCATTCAGATAGCGGACGGTCTGAAGCATCATTTCCCGTGTTTCTCCGGGAAGGCCCAGGATCACGTGGACGACGACGGGGATATCCGCTGCGCGCAGCGCCCTTACGGCTTCATCGAAGCGGGAAAGGGGATAGCCCCTTCGGATGTAGGCGGCGGTTTTTTCGTGGATGGTCTGAAGCCCCAGTTCCACCCAGATAAATTTTCCGGGGAAGCTTTTTTTCAGACAAAGAAGCAGGCCGATCACCTCTTCCGGCAGGCAGTCCGGCCGGGTGGCGATGGAGATGCCCGCGATATCCGGTTCGGACAGGGCTTCCGAAAAAAGCCGCTCCAGCCGGGGAAGCGGGCCGTAGGTATTCGTATAGGCCTGAAAATAGGCGATGAAGCGGCTTCCGGTCTTCTTGCGGGAAAGCAGCGCCTTCCCGGTGTCCAGCTGCGCCCGGAGCGATCCGGTCCCATCCCTTCCTGCGGCAAAATCGCCGCTTCCTCCCGCGCTGCAGAAAATACAGCCTCTGCTCCCCAGCGTACCGTCCCGGTTGGGACAGGAAAAGCCGGCGTCCAGGGAGATCTTATACAGCTTTTCCCCGTAATTCGCAAGGCACCAGGAGCTCAGCGTCCGGTAAGGCATCCCGTTCCCGAAATCGTCTGTTGTGTCAGGAATGCCGGAGCGGACTGCGGACGACATACGTTCCCGCATGCCGTCCGCCTCCGGAGCCTGACCCGTTATCTGTGCGCGCGTCATTCGATGTTGGACTTTACCGCTTCGGCAACCGCCTCGGCCGCTCTGGGATCGAAGGCCTCGGGCATGATGTTGTCCTCGTTCAGCTCCTCATCCGGAACCAGGGAAGCGAGGGCAAGGGCGGCGGCCAGCTTCATTTTCTCCGTGATCTGTCTGGCCCGTCCTTCCAGCGCGCCCCGGAAAATGCCGGGGAACGCCACCACGTTGTTGATCTGGTTGGGGAAATCGCTGCGGCCGGTTCCCACCACCTTCGCTCCTGCCGCCTTTGCCAGATCGGGCATGATCTCTGGAACGGGATTGGCCATGGCGAATACGATGGCGTCCGGATTCATGGAAGCCACCATTTCCTGGGAAACGGTGCCCGGCGCGGATACGCCGATGAAAACGTCAGCGCCCTTCATGGCGTCGGCAAGCGTCCCCGTCAGCCCTTCCGGATTGGTGATGTCAAGCATTTTCTTCTGCATCCAGTTGAGACGTTCGCTGTCCCGGGAAAGGATCCCCGCCCTGGCGCACAGGACGACGTTGGTAAAGCCGTAGTTTAAAAGCAGCTTCGCGATGGCGATCCCGGCGCTGCCCGCCCCGTTGACGACCACGCGGCACTCTTCTTTTTTCTTTCCCGTCACCTTCAGCGCGTTGATCAGGCCCGCCAGGACCACGATGGCCGTGCCGTGCTGGTCGTCGTGGAAAACAGGGATATCCAGCGTCTCCTTCAGCCGTTCCTCGATTTCAAAGCAGCGGGGCGCGCTGATGTCTTCCAGGTTGATGCCGCCGAAGCCCGGAGCCAGCCAGGTGACCGCCTTGATGATCTCTTCCGTATCCTGGGTGTCCAGGCAGATGGGAACCGCGTTCACGCCGCCGAATTCCTTGAACAGGACGGCCTTTCCCTCCATGACCGGCATGGCGGCGTGGGGGCCGATGTTGCCGAGTCCCAGGACGGCGGAACCGTCGGAAACCACGGCGATGGTATTTGCCTTCATGGTATAGGTATAAGCGGCTTCCTTATCCTGCGCGATAACCTTGCAGGGCTCCGCGACGCCGGGCGTATAGGCCAGGGCCAGGTCCTCTCTGGATTTTACGGGAACCTTGGAAACGGTTTCCAGCTTTCCGTGCAGTTTTTCATGAAGCGCCAGCGCTTTTTCATTTGTCGTCATAGGAATGGATCCTCCATGTCTTTTTTTCAATAATAATATAATATTTGATTTTGATGTGCAAGATAAACTATTTATTGGATAAGTTTTGATTTGCGGTTTCGTGTTTCATGCGGTATGATGAAAACACGGTAATAAATTCCTGCACGTAAGGCCGGGCA
>DWUW01000258.1 GCA_019120525.1 Candidatus Eisenbergiella stercorigallinarum
TTTCTTTGTCTTAGCTTTATAATATTTTACAGTGTAACAATCAACTTTTTCAGCCGCCTCTGCTAATTGCTTGCCAGTCAGAGGCCGAAAAAAGAGGTTATTTAAGCCGTAAAACCCTTTGGAATGGTTAAGAATAAAACACGCAAAAAGCCTGAAAACGCTTGGGTTTCCTTGTGTTTGGTTACGAAGCAATTAGCAAACTGGGGCGAACTCCTAAGCGGTAGGTCGGGTGTTCAAGTCACCTCGGGAACGTTAAAAATCCGAAAGCCCTGAATATAGGACTTTCGGATTTTTATTTATACACTGAGTTTTCGTTCAAAAACTTCTTCGCAGGAAACGGACCTGTCCAGCCTATATCGTTTTCTCAAATACAGGCATATATTCAATGGGAGCCTGGACTGTCACATAACATCCTCCTTCATAAGTTTCCCCGGTCGAAGTAAGCTTCCAGGATCCTTTTGGAAGATAGGCCGTTCTTTCGAACTGGTTCAGATGCAGGATGGGAGCCACAAGATATCTGCTGCCGAACATATACTGGTCCTGAAGCTTCCAGCATTCCGGATCCTCAGGAAATTCATAAAACATGGTGCGGATCAGAGGGGAGCCATTGATATGGGCTTCTTCATATAATCCTTTCACATAGTCATGAAGGGAAATCCGAAGCTCATAGTATTTTCTCATAATAGCGTAATTGTCTTCCCCATAGCTCCACAGCTCATTGGGCTGCCCGGTATGAAGATAACCGCCGCCCCAGTCTCTGTCGTCAAGGGCGGGAATATCATAGGGCCCCCTGTCTCCATGCATGCGGAGAACGGCCGAATAGACCGCAAACTGAAACCAGCGGATCAGAAGCTGACGGAAATCAGGATCGTTAACGTCGTCCGTCATAAAACCGCCGATATCAGTGGTCCACCAGGGGATTCCCGCAAGCCCCATATTCAATCCGCACTGGAGCTGATCGGCAAAGGCCTCAAAGGTACTAGGAACATCGCCGGACCAGACGACATTCCCATATTTCTGGGAACCTGCCCAGGCACAGCGAAGGAGATTTACCACAGGGCCTCTTCCCGCGTTTTTCATTTCATCATAGAAAACACGGCTGTACATCTGGGGATAAAGATTACTGACGGAAAGGGCAGGGCCTTCACAGTAACGGTAGTGGTCGAAATCATAAACGCCGAAATCAGGCTCAGAATTATCCAGCCAGAAACCGTCGATCCCAAGATCATAATAATTTTTCCGACAGACCTCCCATACATATTTTCTGGCCTCCGGATGAAAGGCGTCGATCTCAACGCAGTCTCCCTGGTAGTCATAGGTCTGCGCCGCGCCGCGTTCTGTCCGGATCAAAAGCCCTCTTTCCATCATGGGAGCGAAATTTTCACTTCTTCTGTCCACAGACGGCCAGACGGAAACGATGACCCGGATCCCCATAGAATGGAGCTCATCCACCATGGCCTTCGGATCCGGCCAGTAAAAGGGATCAAACTTCCAGTCTCCCTGGACGGTCCAATGGAAGAAATCGATGACGATCTGATCGATCTGAATCCCTTCCTTCCGGTAACGGCGCGCCGTTTCAAGAACCTCCTCCTGGGTCCGATAACGGAGCTTGCACTGCCAAAGCCCCATCAGTTCTTCCGGAAACATTTCCGCCCGGCCGGTAACTGCCGTATAGTTTTCCAGGATCTGTTTCGGGGTATCCGCTGCGGTGATCCAGTAATCCATCTCCCTTGTGGAGCGGGCTGTCCATTCCGTATAGTTTTTTCCAAATACAGCCTGCCCTACAGCCGGATTGTTCCACAGAAAGCCATAGCCAAGAGAGGAGACGGCAAAGGGAACTGAAATCTGGGAATTGCGCTGCGCAAGCTCCAGGATGCAGCCCTTCAGATTCAGATGGGGCTGCTGATATTGTCCCATTCCGAATATTTTTTCTTCCTCATTGCTTTCAAATTTTACATTCAGGGAATATTCGGTTCCTCCGATAATTCCTTTCCATTCCCGGTTGATGACCTTCAGGCACCGGCTTTCTCTGGATATCGTTCCGTCGTACATACGGTAATATTCGCGCAGAATCTCCTGATCATCTTTATAAAAGGTGATCACGCCTGCAAAATTGACTGCGGCCTTCAGTCTTCCGTTCCGGATGACAGCGTTTTCCCTCTTTTGCCCGGTTCCGGATGCTTCCGAAATCACGATATCAGCCGCTGATTTCGGAATATTCTCCGTCAGTGCCCATTCTTTTCCGGAAAAGCATCCCAACATAGTGGAACGTACCCGGAGGGAATCTTTTCCCCATGCCTCAATCCGTATCCTTTCTCCATTGTGACAGAAAACCAGCGCTCCCGCGTCATTTGTAAAATACATCCCTTTTCCCTTCCTTTCCTCACGTTTTCTGTTATGATTATATAATTTTTCTTTCAACGGTTCCACTTAAATCAAAAGGACGTATGGATGCCTGGCCTGCAGACATTCATGCGTCCCTGAAAAAGCGAAATCCTCCGGAAGCTTTCAGCCATCCTGATTTCCCGAATATCTGGACAGGAACTGCTTCGTCCGTTCCTGCGACGGATGCTCGATCACCTGTCTGGCGTCTCCCTGTTCCACGATCACGCCGCTGTCCATGAAGATCACCTGATCCGCCACGTCGCGGGCAAAGGCCATTTCATGGGTTACGATGATCATGGTGGTTCTCTGCTGCGCAAGGGATCGGATAACTTTTAATACCTCTCCTGTAAGTTCCGGGTCCAGCGCGGAGGTGGGCTCGTCAAAGCAGAGGATGTCCGGATGCAGCGCCAGGGCACGGGCGATGGCCACACGCTGCTGCTGGCCGCCGGAAAGCTGATGAGGATAATGCCCGGCCCGGTCGGCAAGGCCCATTCTGGCAAGAAGCTCGCGGCCTTCCGCTTCGATTTCCGAAAGGATCTGCTTTCTTCGGGCCTTGAAGTCCGGCTGTTCTCTGGCGAGAAGCTCCTTGGCAAGGGTGACGTTTTTCAGGGCCGTATACTGGGGAAACAGATGGAAGGACTGGAAGACCAGCCCGAAGTGGAGGCGCTTTTTCCGGATCTCCGTTTCCTTCTGCGTGGCAGGGTCTGCCGCGTCAAACAGGGTCTTACCCTGAACGATGATCTGCCCCTGATCCGGTTTTTCCAGAAAATTCAGACAGCGCAGGAGCGTAGTCTTTCCGCTTCCGGAGGAGCCGATGATGGCGAGCGCCTGCCCCTGTTCCAGATTGAAGCTGATATCCTCCAATACTCTGGTGGATCCGAAATGTTTTTCTATGTTTTTGACTTCCAGGATTGCCATATCTATCTCCATTCCGGAGAGTCAGCGCGGCACAGGCCGCGGACCTCCCATTCAGTACAAATCAGTGCGGGTGATCTTCAGCGGAAAAAGTCCAGCTTTTTTTCCAGACGGGCAAGCAGGATGGTCACGATGCCGCTGAAGGCCAGATAGTAAACTGCCGTGAAAAACAGAGGCCAGATCAGGCCTGCGTATCCCCGGTTCCCCTTCATGAAGGATTCGCCCATCCAGATTACCTCCTGCAGGGCGATCACGCGGGCCAGCGAGGTGTCCTTTACCAGAGTGATGATCTCATTGGACATGGGAGGAACGATACGCTTGATCATCTGCAGCAGAGTGACCCGGAAAAAGATCTGAGATCTGGTCATACCGAGCACATGTCCGGCTTCCTGCTGTCCGACGGGAACACCCTGGATGCCGCCGCGGTAGATCTCGGAAAAATAGAAGGCATAGTTGATGATAAAGGCTGCCGTTACAGCAGTAAATCTTCCGGTCTCTCCGCCTCCCCAGGTGAACAGCTTCATCAGCGGGGGGACATAATAGAGGATCAGGATCTGCAGCACCAGAGGCGTGCCTCTTATGATCCACACCACGGTACGGGTCAGCCACCGCAGGGGCGCAAAGCGGTTCATGGAGCCGAAGGAAATGATAAGCCCAAGGGGGAGAGCGCCGATGAGGGTCAGAAAAAACAGCTGGACCGTTTTGATAAATCCTTCATTCAGGGCGGATACAACGGTCTGAAATTCAGCAGAAAAGAAAAACATGAGGTCATCCTCCGATTGTTCATCAAGACTCTGGCTGTCGTTTTGGCTGCAGTGCAGGTAACTGGGACAGCCGAAGCCGTACAGATGATAGAAAGCCGTTCAAAGGCAGAGGGAGCATATGCCTCTGCCTTTGAAAAAAGTCAACTATTTTTTGCAATACTGTTCTTATTCCAGAATGACAGCATCCTGCAGACCGTAGGTGTTCGCGATTTCCTCCACGGTACCATCCGCAACTTTTTCCGCCCAGAAGGCGTTGAAGGAATCCACCAGATCGGAACCCTGACGGAAGCCCACGCCGTACTGCTCGGAGTCCAGGCCCTGCGCCTCATTCAGGTTGACGCTGTAAGAAAGGTCCGCGTAGCTGGTTCCTTCCCCGGTCATGGCGGCGGCCATGAGCACATCGATCACTGCCGCGTCAGAAGTTCCCGCAGCCACTTCCATCAGCGTATTCGCCTGCGCCTGTACCGGAACGGTGGCGGCTCCCAGCGCTTCTGCGGCATCCTCACCGGCAGAACCGGATTCCACAGCCACATTTAGGCCTTCCAGAGAGGTCAGTCCCTCAAAATCAGCGGCGGAAGCGGCAGGATAAACCAGAACCTGATAGTTGGTGCAGTAAGGAGTAGAAGTCGCCATGGAAGAGGTGACCTCGTCGGTGAGCGTCATTCCGTTCCACACGCAGTCGATATTTCCGGCTTCCAGCTCCATTACCTTATAATCCCAGGTAATCTCGGAAAATTCCACGGAAACGCCAAGGTATTCGGCAAACTGCTTCGCCAGGTCGGCGTCGAAGCCGATCCACTCGCCGTCCGCGTTCTGATAATCCATCGGCTCAAAATTGGTGATTCCAACCACCAGCGTGCCCTTTTCCTGAATGGCGGCCACATCGCTTTCGCCGGCGGCCTCGGTTTCCGCCGCGCCCGTTTCGGCGGCAGCAGTCTCAACCGCTTCGGTCTCAGCAGCGTCTGTTTCGGCGGCAGTCTCCGCCGTATCCGATGCGGCTGCTGTGCTTTCCGCTTCGGAAGATGGAGCTTCGGAAGCGGCGGCGCTTCCGGAAGGATCCGCGGAAGAGCTTCCGCATGCAGTCAGGGAAAAGGCCAGAAGCATGGCCAGGGTAAATGACAGGAACTTTTTCATAATAAAATAACCTCCCAGTCGGTTTTCTTTTGATGCGCATAAGGCCGGTTTCAGGGCGCCGGCGCTATACACGCTGCTTTGACATTTTAGCATGCTAATGCGATATTGTAAAGAAATATTTCCTGTCAATTTTACACCCTGCGATTGCCTAATCCTCTCATTCGGGTTATAATTTCTTCATAAAAGAAAGGCAGCTTACGGTCAAAAAAATGGCGCCCGAATGGGGGAAGAACAGCGGATTTGCGGCGCTCAGAAAGGGAGGATATCATGGATATCAGGGAGATCGAACAGCAGGCACAGGAGATGCGGATTCTGAATCTGCGGGTCTGTGTGAACGGGGAAGTGACTGTAAAAAGGGACTGGGACGGCGAAATAAGGAGAAATCAGTATTCGGCCAGCAAGAGCTTTACCAGCGCGGCGGTGGGGATCGCCTGCGGGGAGGGGCTGCTTTCTCTGGAGGAAAGGCTGTGCGACGCCTTTCGGGAGGAGATTCCGGATCAGCCTTCAGAAAATCTGCGGAAGGCAAGGGTGAGGGATCTGCTCACCATGTGTCTGGGGCAGAGGGAGGCCTGGCTGATGGGAGAGCAGCGTCCCGTTATGGAGACGGACGACTGGGTGCGCTTCAGCCTGTCCCGTCCCTTTGAAGCGGAACCTGGAACAGAATTTGTCTACAACAATGTGGGGCCTTATCTGGCGGGTGTGCTGGTGCAGAGAAGGGCCGGCTGCAGCCTGGTGGATTATCTGATGCCGAGGCTTTTTGCGCCGCTTGGGATCCGGCGGACGGTCTGGGAGGTAGACCCGAAGGGGAACACCTTCGGAGCGGGCGGCCTGTTTTTAAGTGTGACGGAGCTGATGCGGTTCGGGCAGCTCCTGCTTCAGGAGGGAAGCTGGAACGGGAAGCAGCTGATCCCTTCGGAATATGTGAGGGAAGCGTCCCGCGCCCAGGTGGAAAACGGCGCGGAGGGCTACGGCTATCTGTTCTGGAGAGGGCCGTATCACAGCTTCCGGGCAGACGGAAAGTATGGACAGCTGTCCATCGTGCTCCCGGAGAAAAACGCGGTGATCGCCGTCAATGCGGAAAGCCGGGACGCGGGAAGCATGATGAAGCGCTGCATGGACGTGATCGTGCCGCAGCTTTAAGGGAGGAAAAGAAAGGAAGGGAAAAAGATGATTCTTTTTGTGGAATATCCGAAATGCTCCACCTGCCAGAAGGCGAAGAAATGGCTGGACGAAAGGAAGATCCGCTATGAGGACAGGCATATCGTGGAAAAAAATCCCACGCAGGAGGAGCTTACGCTCTGGGTAAAAAAAAGCGGGCTTCCGCTGAAGCGTTTTTTCAATACCAGTGGGATGAAATATAAGGAGCTGAACCTGAAGGAAAAGCTTCCCGGCATGAGGGAAGAGGAGCAGATCGCCCTTCTGGCCACGGACGGAATGCTGGTGAAGCGGCCGCTGATCGTGGCGGAGGATTATGTGCTGACAGGCTTTCGGGAAAAAGAATGGGAGGAAAAGCTGGGATCATGAAGAAATCTGTCCGGATCAACAGAAAATATCTGCTCATCCCCATCTGCGCGGAAAAGAAGACGAAAACGGTTTCTTTCTCCGTTTCGGAGGGGAAGGCCTTTGAATTTCAGATCCCCGTGAGCGGGGATGAGGAAGGCTTTTATGCTTTCCACTATTACGCGCCGCTGAATGTGGAAAAGTATGCGGGAAAAAAGATGCTTGTGGAAGGAGACGTGCCGGAGGGTTTTCTGGACGCACTCTGTCTGTCGGACAGCATCCCGCAGATCTGTCAGTCCCATCCGCTGATCCACTTCACGGCGGATACGGGATGGATCAACGATCCCAACGGGCTGCTTTATCAGGATGGAACCTATCATCTTTATTACCAGCATAATCCCTTTGATACCAGATGGGAAAATATGTGCTGGGGCCATGCGGTGAGCACGGACCTGCTTCACTGGGAAAGGAAGGGGACCATCCTGTATCCCAATGAGGATGGGACGGTCTATTCCGGAAGCGGGATCGTGAACGAAAAGGGACTTCTCGGGCTGGACTGCGAGGCGCAGATCTATTTCTATACCTGCGCGGGAAACAAGTCGGAATGGAGCCGGGGAAAGACCTTTACCCAGCGGATCGCCTACAGTACGGACGGGGGAGAGACCCTTCAGAGAATGGAGGGGGCCGCGGTCAGGCAGCTCGTGGAGGAAAACAGGGACCCCAAGGTGTACTGGCATGAGGAGAGCGGCGCCTACTATATGGTCCTGTATCTGAGGGAGAACGATTTTGCCATCCTGCGCTCCAAAGATCTGAAGAACTGGAAAAGATCTCAGACGCTGACGCTTGACAAGGCCTGGGAATGCCCGGATTTAAGAAGGCTTCCTGTGGAAGGGGGAGGGGAAAAATGGGTGTTCTACAGCGCCGACGGCTATTACTTTACGGGAGAATTCGACGGCTTTGAATTTAAACCGGACGGCATGCGCCGGAAGATATGGAAAACAGAGCTTCCCTATGCCGCGCAGACCGTGTGGGGAACGCAGGATGTGATCCTGATCCCCTGGCTTCGGATGCAGAATAAGAACAAGCTGTATACCGGCGCCATGGGGCTTCCGAGAAAGCTTTCCCTGGTGAGAAGGGAAGAGGGATACCGCATCAGGCTGACGCCCACGGACAGCTTCCTTCAGGCCAGGAGCGCGGTCCATTCCTCCGTGGGGGAGGGAAAGGTGTTCTGCATATCGCAGAGGGACGGCGCGCTGGAAATCTGTATCCATATGGACAGGCCGGGTGATTTTTCAGTCAACCTTTACGGTACGGTCATCACGTATGCGTCCGATGCCGGAAAGCTGGGAGTAGGGGATCAGGTGTGTTCCATGGGAAAGAATCTCAATGATTTTTCGCTTCTTGCCGATGGGGAAATCCTGGAAGCTTCCGCGCAGAACGGGCTTGTGCTTGCCGTACTGGAGCTTCCCACTGACAGGAAGCGGGGAAATGTGACCGTGGAGGTTTCCGGGAAGGCCGCTGTGGATATTTACCGGATCAACTGAGCTTCTCTGTCCATTTTCTCCGGCCGGCTTTTGGAAGAAAGCAGGTTTCCTTTTTTCCGATATGCTGTTACAATAAAGAAAAAGCCGCCCGCGACGGTATGAAAGAGGTATGGATCATGAAAAATTTTGATGTGGTAACGCTTGGGGAGCTGCTGATCGATTTTACAGATAACGGAAAGAGCGCCCAGGGAAACACACTGTTCGAGGCCAATCCGGGTGGCGCGCCCTGCAACGTGCTGGCGATGCTGAACCGGCTGGGCCATCCCACGGCCTTCATCGGCAAGGTGGGAAAGGATATCTTCGGCCTGAAGCTGAAAGCTGTTCTGGAAGAGGTGGGAATCGATACCGCCGGCCTCATTGTGGACGAGGACGCCAGGACGACACTGGCCTTCGTACAGACCTTTGCGGACGGGGACAGGGACTTTTCCTTCTACCGAAATCCCGGCGCGGACATGCTGCTGACGGCGGACGAGGTGGATGAGGAGCTGGTAAGGAGCGGAAAAGTATTTCACTTCGGCACCCTTTCCATGACCCATGAGGGCGTGCGGGAGGCCACAAAGAAGGCTGTCCGCCTGGCAAAGGAGAGCGGGGCTGTTATCTCCTTCGATCCAAATCTGCGCCCGCCGCTCTGGAAATCCCTGGATGACGCGAAGGAGCAGGCTGCCTGGGGCTTTTCCCAGTGCGACGTGCTGAAGATTTCCGACAATGAGATCCAGTGGTTCACCGGGGAAGAAGATTTTGACAGGGGGATCGGGAAGCTCAGAAAGGAATACGATATCCCTCTGATCCTGCTTTCCATGGGAAAGGACGGAAGCAGGGCTTATTATAAGGACCTTCGCGTGGAGCAGGCTCCTTTCCTGCAGAAGGAGACCATCGAGACCACGGGAGCGGGAGACACCTTCGGCGGCTGCTGTCTGCACTTTGTGCTCAAATACGGCCTGGACGGCCTGAATGAGGAACGGCTGTCCGAGATGCTGACCTTTGCCAACGCGGCGGCTTCCATCGTCACCACCAGAAAAGGGGCGCTGCGCGTCATGCCGGAGCCGGACGAGGTAGAGCGGTTCATCGGATCCAGATAACAGATCGGAGCTTCAGATGCAGTTTCATTCCTATTTTTTTATTTTCGTATTTCTTCCGCTGGCGCTGGCCGGCTGGTATCTGCTCAACAGGCTGAAGCGGTTCAAACTGGCACAGGGATATCTCATCGGGATGTCCCTGTGGTTTTATGCCTGGTACAATGTGAGCTTTCTCTGGGTCATGCTGGGAAGCTGCCTGTTCAATTACGGGGTGAGCCTCCTGCTGGCAAAAAAGAATACGCCGCGGACGGCGAAGATCCTTCTCATCGCCGGATGCGCGGGCAATATCGGGGCGCTGGGCGTTTTTAAGTATTATAATTTTTTTGTGGAGAATATCAACGTCCTTTTCCGGACAGAGCTGCCGGCGCAGGAGCTTCTGCTGCCGCTTGGGATCAGCTTTTTCACCTTCCAGCAGCTTTCCTTCCTCATCGACCGCTGCCGGGGGGACGCGCCCCATTGCGGGCTTCTGGATTACCTCAGCTTTGTGACCTTTTTCCCCACGCTGATCTCAGGCCCCATTGTCCTGCACGCCTCCACGGTTCCTCAGTTTCAGGATTACGGAAGACGGCGCTTTTCTTCAGAAGGCTTTGCAAAGGGCGTGATGCGGTTTACCATCGGCCTTGGGAAAAAAGTGCTTCTTGCGGATACGCTTGCCCTTGCCGTGAATTATGGCTATGAGAATCTCGCCTCTCTGGACGCCCCCGCGGCCCTTTTTGCGGCGGCAGGCTATACCCTGGAGCTGTACTTTGACTTCAGCGGCTATTCCGACATGGCCATCGGCGCGGGAAGGCTGTTTGGGATCGAGATCCCGGAAAACTTCAATTCTCCCTACCTTGCGGTTTCCGTAAAGGACTTCTGGAGACGCTGGCACATGACCCTGAGCCGTTTCCTGCAGACCTACGTGTATTTTCCGCTGGGAGGCAGCAGGAGAGGAAGGTTCCGTACCTTTCTGAATACCATGATCACCTTCCTTTTAAGCGGCCTGTGGCATGGAGCCAACTGGACCTTCGTATTCTGGGGCTTCCTTCACGGGCTCGGCGTAGCCGCTGCCGGATTGGCCGGCGCGTCCCGGCGGGATAAAAACGCCGGCCGCAGGGAAACGGCGACGCCGGACAGCGCCGGAAGCCGCGCGCAGGCTGCGCCATGCGGCGCTTTGTTCCGGAACCGGGCCGTGCGCTGTCTGTGCCAGGCGGCCACCTTCGCCTATGTCTGTCTTGCCTTCGTATTCTTCCGGGCGGACAGCATCGGCGACGGTTTCCTGCTTCTTTCCCGGCTCTTTTCCTTCCGGGCGGACGGACAGCTCTTTCAGATGGCGGCGGCCATGGAGCCGACGGAGATCTATGTGGTGACAAAGGCGCTTTCTCTTGTCCTGCCCTCCCTGGCAGGAGCCGCGCAGCTTGCCGCTATGCTCCTGGTATTCGGGATCGGATTTTTCCTGCTTACCCGGAAAAACACGGCGCAGATCATCGAACGCGGCACAGTCGGCTTCCGCTTCACCCTTTGGCTTGCCGTTCTGTTCGTCTGGTCGGTGATCTCCCTGTCCGGGGTGAGCACCTTTGTTTACTTTAATTTTTAGCAGCAGAAGGCGGGAGCGGATTTTGCAATGGAAAAGAAAAACAGCATGTATGAAACCTTTCTCAGGCGCTTTTTCCTGACGGCGGCCGTCCTGCTTCTGGCGGCGGCAGGGCTTGTGTTCGTGTTCGACCCTTTTTTTCATTACCATGGGCCCCTGGGCCCTCTGAAGGCGGTGCTTACGAAAAAAGAATATCAGGTGCCGGGAACGCTCCAGAACTTCTCCTATGACAGCGTGATCGCGGGCTCCTCCACGGCGGAAAATTTCAACAACCGCTGGTTCGACGAGGCCTTTGACACGCAGTCCGTCAAGGCCATCAAAAGCTCCGGCGTGACCGCCCAGCTGGATTATTATATCCGTATGGCCGCGCGGGAAAGAGAACTGGACTATGTGTTTTACAGCC
>DWUW01000259.1 GCA_019120525.1 Candidatus Eisenbergiella stercorigallinarum
TGCGACTGGTACATCGAAATGGTGAAGCCCAGACTGCATGACACCGACGACGCGGACAGCCAGAACGCCGCTCTCTGGACGCTGAAAAATGTGCTGTTAAACGCCCTGAAGCTCCTGCATCCCTACATGCCCTTCGTCACCGAAGAGATCTTCTGCAACCTGCAGGATGAGGAGGAATCCATCATGATTTCTTCCTGGCCGCAGTATAAAGAAGAATGGAACTTCCCGAAGGAAGAGGAGGAAATCACGATCCTCAAGGAAGCGGTGCGCGGCATCCGAAACGCCAGAAGCTCCATGAACGTTCCGCCCAGCAAAAAGGCCCATGTGTTCGTGGTGAGCACGGATGAGAGGATTGCATCCGCCTTCACGGAAGGAAAGCTGTTCTTCGCTTCCCTCTCCGGCGCTTCCGACGTCACCATCCAGACGGATAAGACGGGAATCGCGGACGACGCGGTATCCGTGGTGATCGCGGGAGCCACGCTCTACATTCCCTTCGCGGAGCTTGTGGACATCGCGCAGGAAATCGCCCGCCTGGAAAAGGAAGAGAAGCGCCTTACCGGCGAGCTCGCCCGGGTAAACGGCATGCTGACCAATGAGCGTTTCCTTTCCAAGGCTCCGGAAAGCAAGATCGCCGAGGAAAAGGGCAAGCTGGAGAAATATACGCAGATGATGGAGCAGGTAAAAGAGCGCCTTGCCGCTTTGAAAAGATAGAAGGATCAGACGGGGGCATCCCTTCCGGGATGTCTCCGTCCTGCGTACGGCTGCCGGAGGCTGTCCGTGCATAAATGCCGTCTGGCGGTGAAATGAGGAAAATATGAGATTCAGTTATGAAGAAGCGGTGGACTATATCCTGGACGTGCCCAGATTTACGAAAAAAAACGCGCCGGAGGATACAGCCGCTTTTTATGATTATCTGGGAAGACCCGGGGAAGACGCAATGCTGGTCCATGTAGCGGGAACCAACGGAAAGGGCTCTGTCTGCTCCTATATCAGTTCAGTGCTGGAGCGGTCCGGCTTTTCTACAGGCCTTTTTACGTCTCCCCATCTGGTGGATATCCGGGAGCGGTTCCGGCTGAACGGGGAAATGATCTCCAGGGAGGAATTCGCTTCCTGCATGAACAGAGTGATGGAGGAGCTGGATGCGTTCCATGCGCAACGGGGAGAGGGGAGATACCATCCTACCTTTTTTGAGCTGCTTTTTTTTATGGGAATGCTCTGGTTCTCCGGCCGTCATGCGGAGGCCATTGTCCTGGAAACCGGTATGGGCGGGCGGCTGGATGCCACCAATGTGGTGAAAAGGCCGTCGGTCTGCGTCATTACGTCCATCGGAATGGACCACATGGAATATCTGGGCGAGACAAAGGAAAAGATCGCGGCGGAAAAAGCCGGGATCATTAAGCCGGGGGTGCCGGTGGTTTTCTGGGACGCGGATCCGGCCGTCAGCCGCGTGATCGTCGAAAAAGCGCGGGAAAAGGGTGCCGGTACGGTTGCCGTGTCGGAACAGGACGTTGGTTTCTTCCAATTTAAGAATAAAAAGATTGATTTTTCCATGCGCTCTGAGTATTATGAATATATTAAGGTCTGCCTGCATACCCCGGCAGTCTATCAGCGGGAAAACGCGGCCCTGGCTGTGCGGGCGCTGGAAGTGTTGAACAGCGGCCTGCGGAAAAAGGACGGAGAGAAAATCCCTGTCCGGCCGGCGTGTCCGGAACCCGCAATGGAAAAGCGCATTACCCGTGAGTCAATCGAGGAAGGGCTTCTGGCGGCGCGTTGGTCCGGCCGGATGGAGGAGGTGCTGCCCGGCGTCGTGATCGACGGCGCGCACAACGAAGACGGTGTCCGTGCGTTTCTGGAAAGCGTATCACGGGACGGCTGCACGGGAAGAAGGCTTCTTCTGTTTTCCGCAGTTTCTGACAAGCGCAGCGGAAAGATGGCGGAACAGATCTTAAGGAGCGGACTCTTTTCACGGATCGCGGCGGCCCCGATGGCAAGCGGCAGATCCCTGACAAGGACGAAGCTGGAGGAAATATGGGAAGGGAAGGCAGAACTGTATGACAGCCCGGAGGAAGGGTTCCGTGCCCTGACAGAGGACAGGGCGCCGGGAGATATGGTATATGCCGCAGGCTCCCTGTACCTGGCGGGAGAGCTTCTCGCCTGTAGGAAGGACGATTGACCGGATCATTCTGGAGGATATATAATGCTGGATTTTGAAGAGGAACTGAAGAAATTTCATCCCAGCCTTGAAGTGGACGAGGTGGAGGAAGCGATCTATAAACATGGGCTGACGGATATCACGGATCTGCTGGTAGAGATCGAGAAGGACAGAAGGCCGCAGGAGTCGGAGAGAAATCGAGGGACGGAAGAATGAACTGTTATAACTGTGGGGCGCTTCTGACGGAAAACGATTTCTGTACCAGCTGCGGGGCGGATGTGAGGCATTATAAGAGGATCATCGCCCTGTCCAACATGTATTATAACGATGGACTGGAAAAGGCGAATGTGCGGGATCTTTCCGGAGCGGTCAGAAGCCTGACGGAATGCCTGAAGCTGAATAAATTCAATGTGGACGCCAGAAACCTCCTGGGGCTGGTGTATTTTGAAATGGGAGAGACCGTGAACGCCCTCAGCGAGTGGGTTTTGAGCAAAAACCTGAAGGCTGAGAAGAATATCGCGGACGATTATATCGGGTCTGTCCAGAATAATCCGACCCAGCTGGAGAACCTGAACCAGGCGATCAAAAAATATAACCAGGCGCTGGTCTACTGCCAGCAGGGAAGCCTGGACCTGGCCGTGATCCAGCTGAAAAAGGTCCTGTCTGTCAATCCCCGCTTCCTTCGGGCACATCAGCTGTTAGCCCTGCTGTATATCCAGGCGGAGGACTGGGAAAAGGCAAGGCGGGAGCTGAACAAGTGCTGCAGGATCGATGTGCGCAATACGACCACCCTCCGTTATCTGAAAGAAGTGAGCGGAGCGATGGTGGAGGATGAGGCAAAGGGGAATCACAGGAACCGGAAAACGGAGGAGGTCATCAAGTACCAGAGCGGGAATGAGACGATCATTCAGCCGGTCAACGTACAGGAGCCGAAAAGAAGCTTCGCGTTCCTGATCTACCTGCTGCTGGGAGCGGCCGCCGGGCTGGCTGTGGCCCTGACCCTTATCATGCCTTCAAGAATGCAGGGCCTGCGGGCCCAGCTGAATGAAGAAAGCAGGACGGTGGGAGAACAGCTGGAAAAACGCAATGCGCAGCTGAATGAGCTTCAGACGCAGGTGGAGCAGCTGGAAGCGCAGAACGCGCAGCTGGCGGAAGAGGTGAACTCTTACGCGGGAACGGACGGGACTCTGCAGACGGTGGAGGACCTTCTGAACGCGGCCTATATTTATCTGGATACGCCTGAGGATATCGAAAGCCTTGCGCAGGCGCTGGAAGCGGTTGACGCGGAAAGCATGGATTCCGGCATTGCTTCCGAAGCATATCGGAATCTGTATGATAAGCTTCTGGAGCTTACCGGGCCGGAGATCAGCCAGGCCTGTATGGAGAGCGGGAATACGGCGTATCGGGACGGTGACTATGACGCGGCGGTTGCCGAGCTGGAACGGGCGTTCCGTTATGATGAGACCAACAGCGATGCCCTTCTTCTTCTGGGAGACGCGTACCGCAGGAACGGAGACAGCCGGAACGCGACCAGGATCTATGACCAGGTGATGGAGCTTTTCCCGAATACGGAGAACGCAAGGCGGGCGGAGAACGCGCTGGAAGAGCTGGAGGGCTGACGCCCGGCTGGCCGCCGCCTTCTCCTTCCGAAGGGATAAAGGGCAAAATTCATATTTTTTACGGACAAAAGAGAACGTTACCTTAAAACAGAGGTGGTTCTCTTTTTTTTATTTCAGGTATTCGGCCGGCTTCCATGCGGAGAATACAGAAAATGGAGGTAAAAGTGAAAACGTTGCAGGAAGATTTCAGGGTAATCGACAGCTGCCTGTGCATCAGAATGCCGGAAGAGGTGGATCACCACCATGCGGAGGAACTCAGCAGGATCGCAGATCACATCATCCTGGAGGAACAGGTGGAAAACGTGTTGTTTGATTTTGAGGATACCAGGTTTATGGACAGTTCCGGCATCGGGATCCTGATCGGCCGTTACCGGCTGATCTCATGCTTCGGGGGAAAGATATATGTCTCCCACACGGACCGGCAGATCCGCAGGATGATGAAGATGTCCGGCGTACAGAAGATCGTTGAGATCGCGGACGGAGCCTGGGATGATCAATAAGGATAAAAGCAGATTGGTTTATGAAACATTTCGCGTGGAGGGAAACATGAAGAATGAGATGAGGATGGAATTTGACGCTGTTTCGGAAAATGAAGGGTTCGCGCGTGTGGCGGCGGCCGCGTTCGTCGCGCCGCTGGATCCTACCCTGGAAGAGGCGGCGGATATCAGGACGGCTGTTTCGGAGGCGGTCACGAACGTGGTGATCCATGCTTATCCGGACTGGCCAAAGGAGCGTCCGAGGAAGGTGGAGATGCGCTGCCGCGTTGATGGGGACGTATTACATATAGAGATAGCGGACCAGGGAATCGGGATTTTGGATGTGGAGAAAGCCATGGAACCACTGTATTCCACCTGCCCGGACAAAGACCGGTCCGGAATGGGCTTCGCTTTCATGGAAGCGTTTATGGACGACCTTGAGGTAGAATCCGCCGTGGGCCAGGGAACCGTGGTGCGGATGAAAAAGAAGCTTGGGACGCAGCCCTTCCTGGAAGAAGAGGAGTGAAGGAGAGACGGCGTGAATGAGATATCAGTGCTGATGAAACAGGCGCAGGAAGGCGACTGTAAAGCCAGAGAAGTACTGATAGAGAAAAACCTGGGGCTGGTGCGCCATATCGTGAAGCGGTTTGCCGGGCGCGGATATGACATGGAGGATCTGTTCCAGATCGGCTGCATTGGCCTGATCAAGGCGATAGACAAGTTTGACCTGTCTTATGAAGTACGTTTTTCCACCTATGCGGTTCCCATGATCACAGGCGAGATCAAACGCTTCCTGCGCGACGACGGCCTGATCCGTGTGAGCCGGACGCTGAAGGAAAACGGCTGGAAGGTGAATCAGGCGGCGCAGAAGCTTGCGCACAGCCTGGGCAGGGACGCCACACTTACGGAGATCGCGGAAGAAACAGGGCTGGACAGGGAAGCGGTGGTGCTCGCCATGGAAGCGGGCGTGGAGGTGGAATCCATCTACAAGACAGTCTATCAGTCGGATGGAAATGAGATCCGGCTGCTGGATAAGGTGGCCTCTGCCGGAACGGCGGACGGATGGGAGGATGAAGAAAAGGATCGGCTTCTGGACCACATGCTCCTTGTACAGCTGCTGGGGGAACTTCCGGAAGCGCAGCAGGAACTGATCCGGATGCGTTATTTTGAGGATATGACGCAGACCGAGGTGGCGGGAAGGCTTGGGATCAGCCAGGTCCAGGTGAGCCGCCTGGAGAAAAAGATCCTTCTTGCCATGCGCCGCAGGGCCTTATGCTGAGCAGGCCGGAGAACGGATCCCGGAGCTTCGCGCGAAAAGGGGGATCCGCTTAGAAGCCCTTCTGGAATAAGCCGGGGAAGAAACGTCCATACTGTAGAGAAAGAACTGCGGGGCCGGTATGGGCCCCGGAAAGGATGGGACATGACGGGACAGAAAACGCTGTATCTGAAGCTGGAGCGCAGGGTGGAAACACAGAAGACGGTTATCCGGCTCGGCGATCTGGGAAAGCTGGTCTGCGCGGACCCGGGAAGCCTGAAAGCGGCAAAAGACATGAAGATCTGCGGCTTCAGCGGCAAACGGCAGGAACGCTGCGTCATCAGCGTGATGAAGATCCTGGAGGAGCTGCAGAAGCTTCAGCCGTCCCTGGAGGTACAGAATATCGGGGAAACAGAGGTGATCGTGGAACGGCCGGCGGGGAAGGAAAGCGGGCTATGGCAGTGGCTGAAGACCGTTTTTGTCTGCCTGATCTGCTTTTTCGGACCGGCATTTACCCTCATGGCCTTTCACAATGATATCGGGATCGGCGACGTGTTCGGAAAAATATACGGGATGGCGACGGGAAAATCCGCAGACGGCGTTACCGTTCTGGAGATTTCCTATTCTGTCGGTCTTGCCGCAGGGATCCTTCTGTTTTTCAATCATGTGGGAGGGAGAAGGATCACAAAGGATCCGACTCCCATTGAGGTAGAAATGCGTATCTACGAGGATCAGGTGAATGGCGCCCTGGTGGAAAACGCGGACAGAGAGGGGGAAATGATCGATGCTTCCTGACGGGGGACTTCAGTCCGTTATCTGCCTGGCAGGGCTCGCGTTTGCGGGAGTCAGCGCCGGGCTGCTGGTATCCGGCGGTGTGTTCACCGTCCTTCTTTCTGTTGGCCTGGTACCGCGTTTCGCGGGGATTACCCATACCGGGAAAAAAATCTTTCTTTATGAAGAGATGGTGGTATGTGGGACGCTTTTTTCGAATGTCCTGAGCGTGTTCGAAAAACCGATTTCCAGCTTTCGGCAGGCAGCCTGGCCTGCCGGGGAAAGCGGACGGCTCCTGGACGCGGCGGCGTTCTGCCTGCTCATACTTTTCGGGCTGTTTGCGGGGATTTTCGTAGGCTGTCTGGCTCTGGCGATCGCGGAGATGCTGGATTCCATTCCTGTTTTTTCCAGGCGGATCTCCTTTCGCCGCGGGCTCGGAACCGCCATTTTTTGCGTGGCCGCCGGAAAACTGGCGGGAAGCCTGTATTATTTTTTCGGAGGATTCCCCGCGCGGTAATTCAGGAAAATGTTCCATAGCGTCTTCCCAGGAACCCTTCCTGCGGCCGCGCAGAAGATGCTTTTCTTGTAATTTATACGGTGATATGGTAGACTGGCTGGTGAAAAGAGCGGCTGAAAAAATGAACAATCTGACAGTTCCTATACCGGAAGCTCTGAGCGATAATAAAACAGCCATATTCCGACTTG
>DWUW01000260.1 GCA_019120525.1 Candidatus Eisenbergiella stercorigallinarum
CTCGGAGCATAACGAGAAGGAACGAAGCCGTCAGAGCGCTTATAACGCCTGCTATTTTGTGCTGAATGACGGGCGGGAGAAGATCTATGAAAAGATCGACCGCCGGGTGGACCGGATGCTCTCAGACGGACTGGTGAGGGAAGTGCAGGCGCTGAAGGAAATGGGCTGTACCAGAGAGCTGGTGTCCATGCAGGGCCTCGGCTATAAGGAGATCCTGGGATATCTGGACGGAGAATACGATCTGGACCGGGCGGTCTATCTGATCAAACGGGACACCAGGCATTTCGCGAAAAGACAGCTGACGTGGTTTCGCAGGGAACGGGACGTGATCTGGCTGAACCGGCAGGATTTTCCTTCGGAGGATGCGATCCTTTCCCGGATGATCGCGGAATGTGAAGAAAGAGAAATGCTGCGGGAGCGGCCTGCGCCGCGGGAAGAAAAAGCGCGGGACGGAAAAGAAAGGAACGGTTGACAGGAAGATGGAAAAAAAGGAAGAAACGGCATACAGGAAAAAACAGATTTGGGAGACGGAGGCTTCCATCACGAATTTTTACCGTACCATGGGAATCTCCGAACCGGTCTGCGCCTTCGGGAAAAGCGTGCTTGCCTCTCTGGAGGAACGGTTTAAAGGGATCGATGAAACGGCGGAATACAACCAGCTGAAGGTGCTCAAGGCCATGCAGGATAACCGGGTGAGCGAGGCCTGCCTGCTGGGAACCACGGGCTACGGCTACAATGATCTGGGCAGGGATACGCTGGAGGCAGTCTATGCGTCCGTTTTCCATACAGAGGACGCCCTGGTGCGCCCGCAGATCACCTGCGGCACCCATGCGCTGGCGCTTGCCCTGATGTCGAACCTCCGCCCGGGCGACGAGCTGCTTTCCCCGGTGGGAAAGCCCTACGATACGCTGGAGGAGGTGATCGGCATCCGGGAAAGCAGAGGCTCCCTGAAGGAGTACGGCATCAGCTACCGCCAGGTGGATCTTCTGCCGGACGGCGGCTTTGATTATGAGGGCATCCGCGCCGCTCTGAACGAAAAAACAAAGCTGGTCACCATCCAGCGCTCCAAGGGCTACCAGACCAGGCCTACCCTTTCCGTAGCGGCCATCGGGGAACTGATCTCCTTCATCAAAGGGATCCGGCCGGATGTGATCTGTATGGTGGACAACTGCTACGGAGAGTTCGTGGAGCGGATCGAGCCCACCGACGTGGGTGCGGACATGTGCGTGGGCTCCCTCATCAAAAATCCGGGCGGCGGCCTCGCGCCCATCGGCGGCTATATCGCTGGGAAAAAGGAATGCGTGGAAAATGCGGCCCGCCGCCTGACCTCTCCGGGCCTTGGAAAAGAGGTCGGCGCTTCCCTTGGGATCCTTCCCCAGTTTTATCAGGGCTTCTTTCTTGCCCCCACTGTGACGGCAGGCGCGCTGAAGGGAGCGATCTTCGCGGCGAATCTGTTTGAACGCCTGGGCTTTCCGGTGGTGCCAAACGGGACGGAAAGCCGGCACGATATCATCCAGGCCGTCACCTTCCACGATCCGAAGGGACTGATCGCGTTCTGCGAGGGGATCCAGGCGGCAGCGCCCGTGGACAGCTTTGTGGTTCCGGAGCCCTGGGACATGCCGGGCTATGACAGCCAGGTGATCATGGCGGCGGGAGCCTTTGTGTCCGGCTCCTCCATCGAGCTTTCCGCGGACGGGCCCTTAAAGCCGCCCTATGCGGTCTACTTCCAGGGCGGCCTCACCTGGCCCCACGCCAAGTTCGGCATCCTGAAGGCGCTGCAGCGCTGCGTGGACGCTGGGGCGGTCCGTCTGTAGCACGAAGCCCACCCCGGGCGAAAGGCAGGCAGCCCGCCCGGGCTGAGAGCGGCCGCCTGCCTTTTGGCCTGTCGGAATGGGAGGAAAGCCGTCGGATAAGGCGAAATTTTTTCCCATTCGCTTCTATACACCGATTTGGAAGTATGTTAATATATGTATTGGCAAAACCTGTAAGGATAAACGGATGAAGAAGATGAAGAGTAAAAACGGATGGACCTGTCTGCTTCTTGCGCTTGCGGGAGTGGTGCTTGGCGGCTTTATCGGCAGCCTGTTTCCCTCCAGCATGCTGAATTTCGGACAGACCTTTGGACTGACCAGCCCGATGGTCCTGGATTTCGGGATCCTGACCATCACTTTTGCGCTGACCATTAAAATTACGATCGCGAGCATTCTGGGGATCGTGATCGCGCTGCTCATTTACCGATTCCTGTAGGCGGAGGCCGCCCGCGGCACTGCCGCTCCTTTCAGAATTTGCCTGCCTTTTGGATCTGCGTTCGGAATCGTGCGGAAAAGAGGCAGTATGAATCAGACAACAGAAAAGCAACCATGCTATGAAAAGATGAAGCCCTATGAGAAGTTCCTGGCAAGAGGGCCGGAATATCTCACGGAGGCGGAACTTCTTGCGATCATCATCCGGACGGGAACGAAGAACCAGGATTCCCTGGAACTGGCAAACCAGATCCTTTCGCTTCCGAAAGGACAGGAGAAGGGACTTTTGGGACTGCAGTACCTGTCTGTGGCGGATCTGTGCAGGGTCAGCGGGATCGGACAGGTGAAGGCGGTAAAGATCAAATGTCTCATGGAGCTTTCCCGCCGCATGTCCATGGCGGACAGGCGGGAACGCCTTCAGTTTACCAGACCGGAAACCGTGGCAGACTATTACATGGAGCGCATGCGGTACCTGCAGACGGAAGAGGTGATCCTGGCGATGACCGACAACAAGAACCGGCTGATCTGCGACCGGGTGCTTTCCAGGGGAACGGTGAACTGTTCCCTGACATCGCCCAGGGAGATCTTTCTCGTAGCGCTGGAATACCATGCGGTGCATATCCTGCTGATCCACAATCACCCAAGCGGTGACGCGGCGCCCAGCAGACAGGATATTGAAGTTACGGAGCATCTTGCCAGGCTGTGCGAAATGATGCAGCTTCCCCTTCTGGACCATATCATCGTTGGGGACGGCTGCTATGTGAGCTTTAAGGAATCCGGCCTGCTTAAATAAGGAAGGAGAAATCATTTTGTCTACGAATGCTTTTGGAATCGATCTGGGTACCAGTAATATCAAGATTTACAGCGCGGCGGACGACCACATCATGATCGAGAAGAACATGATCGCGATCCAGAATAAGAAAAATATCTTCGCTTACGGGGATTCCGCTTATGAAATGTATGAAAAGGCGCCGGGGAATATTCAGATTTCCTATCCGCTGATGAACGGCGTGATCGCCGATATCCGGAACATGGAAACGCTGGTCCGCTTTTTCATCACGGATATCTCCAAGGGGAATGTGAAGCCCGCGGATTATTACATCGCGGTGCCGACAGATATCACGGAGGTGGAGAAAAGGGCCTTCTACGACCTGATCAAGGATGCGGGCGTGAAGGCGAAAAAGATCATGGTGGTGGAAAAGGCGGTGGCGGACGGCCTTGGCCTTGACATCGATGTGAAGAATTCCCAGGGCGTCCTGGTGGTAAACGTGGGACATGATACCACGGAGGTTTCGATCCTTTCCCTTGGAGGCATCGTGCTGAGCCGTCTGATCAAGACCGGAGGCCTGAAGTTCGACGAGGCTATCCGCGGGGCAGTCCGCAAGGAATACGGCCTTCTGATCGGCGGGAAGACGGCGGAGAGCATCAAAAAATCCCTGGCGTCCATGGAAGAAGCGGGAACAGGCGCGCAGGTGTTCGGCCGTGATATTGTGACCGGCCTTCCCGTGGAGAGGGAGATCCCTTCGGATCTGGTGGTTTCCTGCCTGGAGGAGCATTTTAACGCGATCATTGACTGTGTGAAGCTGATCCTGGAGCGCACGCCTCCGGAGCTGGGCGCGGACATTTACCGTCACGGCATCTACCTGACCGGCGGGGCGTCGCAGATCAGCCATCTGGCGGACCGGCTGAAGAACAGCACGGGCCTGAAGGTGAACGTGGCGGAGCGCCCTGTGGAAAGCGTTGTCCTGGGGCTTGCCAAGATCCTGAACGATGATAATTACAAGTCGGTTGCCTATGCGATCGAAGGGATGGGTAAATGAGTCCTGTAGTCAAAAAAAAGAAAAACAAGTTTACGCTGCCCGGTAAATATGTACTGATGATCCTTTCCGGGCTCTGCGTGCTCCTGATGATCATTACCTTCCGCACAAACCTGTTCGAAGGGCCGCTTCGTACTGTCGCGGGCTATATCGTGGTTCCCTTCCAGGAAGGGATCGCCTCTGTGGGAGGTTATCTGTACGACCGCGCGGAGGAAATGGGACGGCTGCAGGACGCGCTGGCTGAAAACGAACGTCTGCAGGAGGAAGTTGCCAGCCTTACCATGGAAAACGCCCAGCTGCAGCAGGAGCGCTATGAGCTGGAAAATCTTCGCAGGCTGTACGATATCGATCAGGAGACTTCCGATTATGAAAAGACCGGCGCGCGGGTGATCGCCAGCGACGCCACCAACTGGTTTTATTCCTTTACCATAGACAAGGGATCGGAGGACGGGATCGAAGTGGACATGAACGTGATTGCCGGCGGCGGGCTTGTGGGGCGGGTTGTGAGCGTCGGGTCCAATTACGCGCAGGTCCAGTCCATCATTGCCGACAACGCCAACGTGTATGCGACTGTGCTTACCACCTCCGCCAATCTCCTGGTTTCCGGCGATCTTCAGTCCGTCATGACGGACGGCGTGATCCGCTTCGAGCAGCTTTCCGACAGGAATGACCAGGTGCAGACAGGAGACAAGGTAGTCACGTCGGATATCAGCAGCAAATACCTTCCTGATATCCCGGTCGGCTACATCGGATCCATCGAGACCGCCGCGAACAATATGACCAAATACGGTACGATCACGCCCGTCGCGGATTTCCAGCATCTGCAGGAGGTTCTTGTGATCCTGGAGACGAAGCGGCAGATTTCGGAAGAAGAATAGAAAGGCGGTGCGGACGTGAGAAAATATCTTGTTCTGACGCTTTTGCTTGTCGCCTGCTATCTGCTGCAGGCGTCTGTGCTGCCGCACGCCGCGTTCGGCGGGATCATGCCGAACCTGCTGATCATCTTTGTCGCGTCCTGCGGCTTTATGAACGGAGAGCTCTGCGGACTGGCCGTGGGTTTTTTCTGCGGCCTTCTGGTGGATGTGTTCGGCGGGGATGTGATCGGGTTTTACGCGCTGATCTATATGATAACGGGATATATCAACGGCATGTTCCAGAGGATCTTCTATCCGGAGGATATCAAACTGCCGTTGATATTGATTTTAGGAAGCGATGTGGGATACGGCGTACTGTGTTATCTGCTGCTGTTCCTTTTGAGGAGCAGGCTGGATATCGGCTTCTACATC
>DWUW01000261.1 GCA_019120525.1 Candidatus Eisenbergiella stercorigallinarum
ATCTGATCCTGTCCAATTCCAGCTTCGCCTTTTTCCCGGCTTATACCTCCCAGACCCTGAAGCTCGCCATCGCTCCCAAATACTGGGCGAGGCACAATGTTTCCGACGGCTACTGGGCGTCGGAGCAGAATATATACAGCATTTTTCAGTACCAGGACCGTTCCGGAAGGCTGTTTACACCCGGGGAATGCGCCGCGCAGCTGGAGGAATATAAGCGCAGGTCCTCCCGTTACCGCGCGGCCTCAGGGCTTTCGGCACAGGGGCGGGCGGGACGGCCGGAGGGAATAGCCCTCCGCCGGGGACAGCTTTTATGTAAGGGGCGGATCGCGGTATTTTATCTGAAACGGATTTTCTGGTCGCTGATGCGGCGGGCGGGGTATCGAATACCATATGCGGAAAAAAAGAACGACTGATTCTGGAAAAAGACAAAAACATATTGCCCTGTTCATCAGCTCCCTCAGAAAGGGGGGCTCGGAACGGGTCCTGGTGAATCTGGCGGAGTATCTGTCCGGCCAGGGATGGCGGGTGACCATGGTGACCCAGTACCGGGGAGAAGTGGAATATCCCCTTCCGGAAGGCGTATGCAGGGTATTCAGCGAGATCACGCCGGAGGAAGAGCGGGGAGGGCGGATCGGTAATTTTATCGCCCGTTTCCGGAAGCTGCGCGGCATCTGGAGAACGCAGCAGCCGGACCTGATCCTTTCCTTTATCGGAAAAAACAACGTCATGGCGCTGCTTACCTCGGCCTTCCTCGGGATCCCCACAGCAGTATCCGTACGGGGGGAGCCGAAGGAAGAGTATGCCTCGCGCCTGCTCCGCCTTTCGGCAGGGTTTCTTTTCGCGCGGGCGGCGGGAGTGATCCTGCAGTCGGAGCGGGCGAAGGATTTTTTCCCGAAAAGCGTGCGGAAACGGGCGGTAGTCCTGAAAAACCCGCTGAATCCGGATTTCGTGCGTCCCCCTTTTTCGGGGGAACGGGAAAAGGAGGTGGTTGCGGTGGGACGTCTGGACGCCAATAAAAACCATGAGATGATCCTCAGGGCCTTCGCGAAGACGGCGGGGCGTTTCCCGGGCTACCGGCTGGTTATCTATGGCGGCGGGGAGCTTCATGGAAGGCTTTCCCGCCTTTCCGAAGAACTCGGGATTTCGGGAAGGGTATCCCTGCCCGGGCCGGTGAGCGGCGTGGCGGACAGGATCTACCGGGCGGGCATGTTCGTACTCTCCTCCTACAGCGAGGGGATGCCGAATACCCTGCTTGAAGCGATGTGCATGGGGCTTCCTGTGATCTCCACCGACTGCTCCGGCGGCGGGGCGGCGGAGCTGATCCGGGACGGGGAAAACGGAAGGCTGGTAGCGCCGGGAGATGTGGACGGCCTGGCGGAGGCGATGCTTTTTTATATGGAGCATCCGGACCGGGCGGCCGCCTGCGGAAGAGAAGCGGCGAAGCTGTTGGAGCGTTATCGACCCGACCGGGTGGCCCGTGAATGGATGGACTATCTGGAAGGCCTGATGCGGAAATGACGGGCGGCGGGAGAAAGGCCGGATCCCGCGGATGGAAAGGAAACGGACGGAATGTGCGGAATAGCTGGGTTCTGTAGCTGGGGAAGGGAGAATCCCGCGGCGGACGCGGGCAGCTGGGAAAAGAATATCCGGAAGATGAATGAGCGTATGAAGCACCGGGGGCCGGACGCGTCCGGCATCTGGGCTTCGTCCGACGCTTCTGTGGTGCTGGGGCACCGCCGCCTTTCGATCATCGATCTGTCGGAAAACGGCGCGCAGCCCATGGTGTCCCACAGCGGCCGGTATGTGATCGCCTATAACGGGGAGATCTATAATCATAAGGAGATCGCGCGGAAGCTGCTTTCCGAAAAAAAGGTCGCGGCCTTCCGGGGAAGCTCGGATACGGAGGTGCTTCTGGAGGCGGCGGAGCATTACGGCGTGAAGGAGGCTGTCTCCCTGTGCCGGGGTATGTTCGCCATCGCCCTGTACGACCGGAAGGAGAAGCTTTTGTATCTGGTGAGGGATCGGGTGGGGGAGAAGCCGCTGTATTATGGCTTTGTCCGCGGAAGCTTTGTGTTCGCCTCGGATCTTGGTTCCATCGCCGTGCTGGACGGCTTCGAAAAGCAGATCAATGAAGAGGTGCTGGACATTTATTTTACCCACGGCTATATTCCCGCGCCCTATTCCATCTACCGGAATATTTACAAGCTGAGACCGGGCTGCATCCTGACCATCCGCGCGCCCTTCCGGAAGGAGGGGATCGGGATAGAGGCATACTGGTCCATGAAGGAGGCGGCCAGAAAGGGGCAGGGCAATCTGTTCCGGGGAAGCAGGAAGGAAGCCGCGGACGAGCTGGAACGGCTTCTGAAGCGCTCCATCGCGGGACAGATGGAGGCGGACGTGCCGGTCGGCGCTTTTCTTTCCGCAGGGATCGACAGCAGCACGGTGGTGGCGCTGATGCAGTCCCTGCATGCCGGAAGGGTGAGAAGCTTTACCATCGGCATGGAGGATGAGAAATATAACGAGGCGGAGGCGGCCAGGGAGATCGCGGCCCACCTGGGAACGGAGCATACGGAGCTCTATATTACGGAAAAGGACGCCAAAGCGGTGATCCCACTGCTGGCGGAGATGTTTTCGGAGCCCTTCGCGGACTCCTCCCAGATCCCCACGTATCTGGTGAGCAGGATGACTAGGGAGCATGTGACCGTTTCCCTGAGCGGGGACGGGGGGGACGAGCTGTTCTGCGGCTATACCTCCTATGTGTCCACGCTCCGGGCCTGGGACAGGATCCGGAGGATTCCCGGACCGATCCGTTACCCGGCGGGAAAGCTTCTTGCCGCCCTTCCCGGAAGATCGGACGACTGGAGGATCCGCGGAAAGCTCCTGCAGGCCAGGGACGCCTGCGAGGTCTACCAGATGAGCTATGAGACCAATCCCCTGAACCACAGGATCGCCCGGGTCCGTGGACGGCTCCCCTATTACTATACGGAATACGAGGCGGATTATCTGCCGGAACAGAACCATAATATCATGCTGATGGACATGCTCATGTACCATCCGGACGATATCCTGGTCAAGGTGGACCGGGCCGCCATGGCGGTTTCCCTGGAAACCAGGGTCCCCATGCTGGATAAGGATGTGGTGGAATTCGCCTGGAGCCTTCCGGTGGAGTATGAGCGGCAGGGAGAGACCGGGAAGCTGGTGCTGCGGGACGTCCTGTACCGTTATGTGCCGAAGGAGATGATGGACCGGCCCAAAAAAGGTTTTTCCATCCCGGTGCAGAAGTGGCTGAAGGAGCCTTCCATGCGCGCCTGGGCGGAGAGCCTGATCGACCGGAAGCTGCTTTGTGACCAGGGGCTTCTGGATCCTGAGGTGGTATGGGGCATCTGGAAGGATTTTCAGGAAAAAGGCGTATGGCGCAGACAGATCTGGTTCATCCTCATGTTCCAGGAATGGATGCTGAAGCAGTACGCGGTATGAAGGAAAGCGCCGCCGGCCCTGACGGCCGGCAGCCCGGAATGAGGGAAGCATGGAACTTTTATCGGTGATCGTTCCGATCTACAATGTGGAGCCCTGGCTGGAACGCTGCGTGCGCTCCATCCTGGGGCAGACCTACGGGAATCTGGAGATCCTGCTGGTGGACGACGGCTCCACGGACGGCTGCCCCGCCCTCTGCGACAGGTTCGGGGAGGAGGATCCCAGGGTGCGTGTGATCCATAAGAAGAACGGCGGGCTTTCGGACGCAAGGAACGCGGGGATCGACATGGCGTCCGGAACCTGTCTGGCCTTCGTGGACGGAGATGACTGGATCGACGCGGGAATGTATGAGGCCATGATGGGAGCCCTTGCAAAAGAGGGGGCGGATCTGTGCGCCTGCAGCTATAAACGGATCCGAAGGGACGGAGTGCTCGACCCCTCTACCGGGAAGCGGACGGTCTGGGAGGGGCAGGGGATGCTGGAGGCCTTCCTTCTGGAGCTGGATGAATATCAGATCCAGAATTCCGCCTGGAATAAGGTCTATAAGAGAGAGCTCCTGGGGGAGCTGCGTTTCCCGAAGGGAAAGCTTTACGAGGATATTGTGTTCACCACAAAGCTTCTTTCCCGGGTCCAGAAAGGGGTCTATCTGGATCAGGCCTTTTACAATTATGTGGTCGACCGGGATGGAAGCATTATGAACCTTGGGATCAAAAAAAGTATCTTTACGGATCAGATCCCCGCTTATGAGGAAAAGGAAGCCTTTCTCAGAAGCATTGGCAGGGACGACCTAGCGGATGTGCACCGCTACTTTTTCTATAAAAGGCTTCTGATCTATTACCGCGCGCTGGCAGCTTCAGAGGGGCCGGAACAAAGGAAGTACCGCGCCTGGATCAGACAGAGGCTGAAACGGGATGAGAAGGATATGGAACGGGTTTATGGCTGCAGGGGAGCCAGCCGGAACGAATACCGCAAGATGCGGATCTTCCTGCGCTCAGCTACCCTGTACTGCCTGATGATGGAGCTGAATGAAAGGCTTCTCCTTCCCATAAAGACACGCGGGAACGGAAAGGGCCTTCCAGGCGGCAGATGAAGTGAGAATGGATAGGGGAAGCCGGTTATGGTGATCGTACAGCTTTCCGGAGGGCTGGGCAACCAGATGTTTGAATATGCCCTGTACCTTCGGCTGAAGGCGGATGGAAAACAAGTGAAGATCGACGACAGTACCTGCTACGGCCATGAGGGAGAACGCCCCCTGCAGCTTGGGCAGGTATTCGGCGCAACCTATGAGAGCGCTTCGCCAGAGGAACTGCGGCGTATGACCGATTCCTTTCCGGATCCGGTTTCCCGGATCCGGCGGAAGCTCTTCGGAAGGAAGAACCTGTCCTACCGGGAGGCCGGGATGGATTTTGATCCGGAGATCCTGGAACGGGAACCGGCCCTTCTGGAAGGGTGCTTTCAGAGCGAGAAGTATTTCGCCCCGGTTTCCGGCCAGGTGAGGGAGGCTTACCGCTTCCGGCCGGAGCGCCTGGGCCTTTCGGAGCGGAGCAGGGCGCTGGAAAGGCGGATCAGGGAAGAAAAAGGCCAGGCGGTCAGCGTCCATGTGCGCAGGGGGGATTATCTGGATCCTTCCCATGGAGGCATCTACGCGGGCATCTGTACGAAGGAATACTACGACAGGGCCATGGAGCGCGTCCGGAAGGAGGCGCCGGACGCGGTCTTTTATGTATTTTCCAACGATCCGGGCTGGGCGCGGGCGCATTTTGGCGAAAAAGGCTGCGTGGTGCCGGAGGGCGTCCCGGAGGACGCGGGATATGAGGATCTGTATCTGATGAGCCTGTGCCGGCATCACATCATCGCCAACAGCAGCTTCAGCTGGTGGGGGGCGTGGCTTTGCGCGAATCCGCAAAAGCTGGTGATCGCGCCTGACAGATGGCTGAACGGGAAAACGTGCCGGGATATTTATACAGAGCGGATGATCCGGCTGTGAGCGCCGCCGAAACGCCGCGGGTCCCGCCGCCCCGGCGCGAAAGGGAAGGCCCCGGCGTTTCGCGGGCGCAAAGGCTATCGGCATGGAGGTAAGATTGAAAAATGCGCTCGATAGCGCATTTTTCAATCAGGATTTGCGCCGAAGCGTCGCAAATCCCGTTATCGCAGCGCCGAACTGGAGGTTCGGCGCGCGTGCCTCAGCGTAAAACGCTTCGGCATGGA
>DWUW01000262.1 GCA_019120525.1 Candidatus Eisenbergiella stercorigallinarum
TAATTCCGGAAAATGCCATTCTGAACCGTACTTTTCATGACATGATACGGTTAAAAAATTGAAAATCCGGTTTTTAACCGTACCGGATAGCCAAAAGTACGGTTACAGATGAGAAAATCAGGCATTGAACCGTACTGATGAAAAAATAGTGGCAAAAAGTACGGTTAAGAATCGGAAAATCCCCTTTTTAACCGTCAATTTAGACTTTTTGTACGGTTATACAATGCAGATTCTCATTTTGAACCGTATCGGAGCATCCTGTCGGGTATCAAACAGGGGGGGGCTGATATAGGAAAAGGAATCAACCGCAGTAAAAAGAATTTCCTACGGCAGAAATCAGGAAAACCGGATAACTGCCCGTAGTGAGCAGCAATTCACTCGCAGCAGGCGGCATTCTCGTTCCGGCCCCGGTTCCGGAAGCCGAAAAAGGTGCGAAAGAACTTCCGGCATTCCCGAAAGGCTTCTCCCAAAAGCTTTACGCCTCCGGAAGCGTCTTCAAGACGCTTTCCGAAAGCCCGGGCGCGCTTGCCGGTTCGGGCCGGTGCCGGCCCGAAGGCGGCCCGGCAGGGTCACTCCTGCGTCCGCTTTGTCACGATCTCGTCCGCATTCTTGAAAATACTGTTTTCCGGCACATAGCCTCTGACCATGGAAAGGGGATAAACGTTGGTGTTCCGGCCGATGACGGTTCCGGGATTGAGCACGCTGTTGCAGCCCACCTCCACGTTGTCGCCCAGCATGGCGCCGAACTTTTTCAGGCCGGTGTGGCATTCTTTCCCTTCGCAGCGGGCCACCACCAGTGTCTTGTCGCTCTTGACGTTGGAGGTGATGGAGCCTGCGCCCATATGGGACTTAAAGCCGAGGATGCTGTCGCCCACATAATTATAGTGGGGCACCTGAACCTTATTGAACAGGATCACGTTTTTCAGCTCTGTGGAATTTCCCACCACGGCGCCCTTTCCCACGATGGCGCTGCCGCGCACGAACGCGCAGTGGCGCACCTCCGCTTCCTCATCGATGATGAGCGGGCCGTTCAGGCAGGCCGTGGGGGCCACCTTCGCGCTCTTCGCGATCCAGATGTTTTCCCCTCTCTTTTCGTAGCGGTCCTCCGGAAGGCTGTTTCCCAGCTTTACAATAAATTCCTTGATCTTGGGAAGCACCTCCCAGGGATACTCCGCTCCCGCAAAAAGCTCCGCCGCTATGGTTTCCTTCAGATCGTAAAGTCTGTCGATTCTGCATGCCTGCATGGCTGTTACCTCCTCTGCTTCTCCGGATCCGCTCCGGATGCTTTTTCATAATATTTTGCGCTGCTTTCAAACTGCGTGTACAAAACCTGCTGGTTGTTCAGCTGTTTGACGATATTGGTCCTTCTGGACACGAAATCCGTAAGCTTTTCCATGTATTCGTCGCCGGTGATCTCCCCCTGCGCCACCATGGAAAGGCCCTTTTCCCAGCTCGCCGTGAGCGCGGGATTTAAGAGGGGACGGATGGAATCCGATACCACGTCGTAGATCATCTCCCCCATCTGGGTGGGCGTGATGATCTGGGTCTTTTTGTTCAGGTCCAGATACTGGATGGAAACCAGTTTTTTCAGGATCTCCGCCCGTGTCGCGCTGGTTCCGATGCCGCTGCCTTTGATCTGGGCGCGCAGCTCCTCGTCCTCGATGAACTGGCCGGCGTTTTCCATGGTCAGGATCATGCTGCCGGAATTGTAGCGTTTGGGCGGGGAGGTCTCTCCTTCTTTGATGGAAAAGCCTTCACAGGAAAGCTTCGTCCCCTTTTTCAGCTTCTGGAGCGCCTCCAGGAAGGCGGGGTCATATTTTTCGTCCTTCCGTTCGCTTTCATCCTTCTGATCGTCCGCTACCTTCTGACTGCGTTCTTCCCCGCGCCGGCCCACCTTCATCCAGCCTTCCTCCAAAAGCACGCGGAAGCTGGAAAAAAAGCGCTCCTTCTTCATCACGCACACCAGAGATACCTTCTGGTACACGGCAGGCGGGTAAAAAATGCTTAAAAAACGCCTCACGATCAGCTCATAGACTCTGGCCGACGCCGGCGCAAGGGACCGGAGCGCGCCAAAGCCCTGTCCGGTGGGAATGATCGCGTAATGGTCTGTGATCAGCTTGTCGTTTACATAGCGGGTTTTGGCGATGCCCTTAAAGCTTCCGCTCTCCAGGACCTGCGAAGCCTCGGCGGACAACGCAGGATAGCTTTTCAGTCCTCCAATGTTCCTTCCGATCTCCTTCGCCACCGCCGTGGAAAGCACGCGGGCGTCCGTTCTGGGATAGGTGGTCAGCTTCTTTTCATAAAGCTCCTGGGCGATCCGCAGCGTCTCATCGGGACTGAGTTTAAAGAGGCGGGAGCAGTCGTTCTGCAGCTCCGCCAGATTATAGAGAAGGGGCGGGTATTTCTGCTCCTTTTTCCGCTCGATCTTTTCAACCGCCGGGGCTTCCTCATCGGTCTTCAGAAAATCGATCAGCGCCTGCGCGCTTTCCTTTTTCAGGAAGCCGTTTTCCTTGTAAAGAAGCGGCGACTGATACCAGGCGGAGCCCTCCACCGCCCGCCACTCTCCCTCGAAGGTCTGTGGTGCGTCGGCGGAAGGCTGCACGCCGGCGGAAATCTGCGCGTCGGCGAAAGGCTGCCCTCCCAGGGCGAGGGATACCGTCACCCGGTAAAAGGGGGTTTTGACAAACTGGCGGATCTCCCGCTCCCGGTTGACCACCATGCCAAGCACGCAGGTCATGACCCGGCCCACGGAGATGACGGCCCGGTCCCGCTTCAGATAATTTTTCACGGGAGTACCGTATTTCAGGGTGAGGACGCGGGAGAAATTGATGCCCATCAGGTAATCCTCCTTCGCCCGCAGATAGGCGGCAGCGCACAGATTGTCGTAGGCGGAAAGGTCCTTCGCCTCCCGGATGCCCCGGAGGATCTCCTCCTCGGTCTGGGAATCGATCCATACCCGGCGCCGCTTTTTGCCGTGTACGCCGGCCTGCTTCTCCACCAGCCGGTAGATGTATTCCCCCTCCCGCCCGGAGTCCGTGCACACGTAGATGGTCTCCACGTCCTCCCGGTTCAGAAGGGAGCTTACGATATCGAACTGCTTTTTCACGCCGGGGATCACTTCGTATCTGTATTCCTCCGGCAGAAAGGGAAGGGTCTGAAGGCTCCAGCGCTTCAGCGCCGGATCATAAGCCTCCGGATAGCTCATAGTCACCAGATGGCCCACACACCAGGTCACGATGGCCTCCTCCGATTCCATGTAGCCGTCCCGGTTCGCCATATTGTATTTCAGCGCTCTGGCAAATTCGCGGGCCACGCTGGGCTTTTCCGCGATGAAAAGATCCTTTCCCTTTTTTTCACTCAATGCCGCACTTCCTCCATCGGGCATGCTCAGGCTTCCTTCGCGGTGATATAGCCCTGCGCTTTCAGAAGCTCCGCGCACAGGATGGCTCCGCCGGCCGCGCCGCGCACGGTGTTGTGGGACAGGCCGATGAACTTCCAGTCGTAGACCGTATCCTCGCGCAGTCTGCCCACGGAAACGCCCATGCCGTTCTCATAGTTCACATCCAGCGCCACCTGAGGCCGGTTGTCCTCCTCCAGATACTGGATGAACTGCTTCGGCGCGCTGGGAAGCTTCAGCTCCTGAGGAACACCCCGGAAGCTTACCAGCTTCTCGATCAGCTCCTCCTTCGTGGCTTTCTTCGCGAATTTTACAAATACGGCGGCGGTGTGTCCGTTCAGGACGGGAACGCGCACGCACTGGCAGGTGATGACGGGAGACGCGGCGGGAACGATCACGCCGTTTTCGATCTTACCCCAGATACGCAGGGGCTCCTTCTCGCTCTTCTCCTCTTCCCCGCCGATATAGGGGATGATGTTTCCCAGCATTTCCGGCCAGTCCTGGAAGGTCTTTCCGGCTCCGGAGATCGCCTGATAGGTGGTCGCGACCACTTCGGTAGGCTCGAACTCCTTCCAGGCGGTAAGGACGGGAGCGTAGCTCTGAATGGAGCAGTTGGGCTTTACCGCGACAAAGCCTCTGGTGGTTCCCAGTCTCTTCTTCTGGAACTCGATCACCTGCATGTGCTCCGGATTGATCTCCGGCACCACCATGGGAACGTCGGGCGTCCAGCGGTGGGCGCTGTTGTTGGATACCACGGGGGTCTCCGTCTTCGCGTAGTCCTCTTCGATCTTTTTGATCTCTTCCTTGGTCATGTCAACCGCGCTGAAAACGAAGTCCACTTCTCCTGCGACCTTTTCCACCTCGTTCACGTTCATGACCACGATGTCCTTCACCGCTTCCGGCATGGGCGTATCCATTTTCCAGCGGCCGCCCACGGCCTCCTCATAGGTCTTTCCCGCGGATCTGGGGCTGGCGGCGATCACCGTCACCTCAAACCAGGGATGGTTTTCCAGCAGGGAGATAAAACGCTGGCCCACCATTCCGGTTCCGCCAAGGATGCCGACTTTCAACTTTTTTTCCATAATCTCTCCTCCATTCCGCCGCGCCCGGCGCGGCTTTTGCCTGAACGGCAGGCTTTTCGCGGCAGCCGTTCTTCCTTTATCTGTCCGTAAACGGTTGTTTTCTCTTTTTATTCTTCTTTTTCCGCGGCAATGGCCCCATTTTCCTGCAGATATTTCCGGTTCAGGGCAATGACCTGCTCCATGGCGGCCCTTCCCGGCGCTCCCAGGGTGAGGCGCTTCTCCACGCAGGTTTTCAGGGAGACGGCGTCGTAAACGTCCTCTTCAAAAGCGGGGCTGAAGCTCTTAAATTCCTCAATGGAAAGCTCGCCGATGCTCTTTTTCTTCTCAATACAGTACAGGACAAGCCGTCCGATCACGCCGTGGGCGTCGCGGAAGGGAACGCCGTGGTTTACCAGGTAGTCCGCCGCGTCGGTGGCGCTGGTGAAGCCGTTCATGGCGCTTTTCTTCATGGCCTCTTTGTTGAATTTCATGGTGGAGACCATTCCGGTGAACAGGGCCAGGCACCCCTTCGTGGTGTCAATGGCGTCGAATATC
>DWUW01000263.1 GCA_019120525.1 Candidatus Eisenbergiella stercorigallinarum
AATGCCCTTCCTCGATTACCAGAAGCTCCATATTATAGGCCTGATGCTGCTGGTTCAGCTGGTCGGCCGGAATGGAACCGTCCATCCGCAGCTTCTGCCAGTACAGGCGGACCTTGTGCCCCACCAGATAAAACTCCCTCTCCCCAACCTGGAAAAGAAACCCTCTTGCCATCTCTTCCTCCAGGCTGGCCGGAACCCTGCTGATGCCGGAAAGATCCTTTCCGTGCCGGAAATCCATGGCCACCCAGCCCGCGTAGTCCGGGCCGGCTCCCGCGAAGGAAACCCGGCAGATCAGATCGCCGACAGCCAGCCGGCAGGAATCCTGCCCGGCATGCTGGATCAGGGTATGGATTCCGGAAGTTCCCGCATACCGGAGCAGGAGCTCCTTCGCGTTCTCCAGCATCACAAAGGAATGCCGGATCCCTTCCGCGCGCTCCTTCAGCCTTCCGTTTTCATCCAGACAGCTCTCTATCCCGAATATATGATACCCTATGGCGCCGTGCTTTCCCGCCGCCTCGATCGCCATGGAAGCGTTTACCGCCGTCATGCCGGATTCCGGTACGTAGAAGGCCCAGCCTTTCCTGTCGTACAGCGCCTGCGTCCGCTGTACGCTGACCGGATCCCCATCATAAGTATCCGGGCAGATGGCGTCCAGATGCGAAGCCGCCGCCCGCCAGACGGGAAGCACCTTGGAAACCGCTCCTCCGGAAGGGTAATCCAGCCCCGCCAGGCTCCAGCCCTTCTCTCCGTTCCCATCGGTCCACACATTCACATACATGAAAATATCATAAATCTGTTTTCCCGCTTCCGCGATCGCATCGATATAGCAGGCAGTTCCCCAGGCCATACAGAGTTCCGCTCCGAAGCTTCCGAATATCTCCTGCCAGCTCCCTTCTATCCGACGTCCGTTTTCCTCCCAGGCCCGTCCCAGATAGCCGGAAACCGCCTGCGTTTTGTCCGTCCAGATAAGCGCTTCATCCTGCCTTCCCCTTTCCGCTTCCTGCGCGCACTCCTGCGCCGCCCGGATCACGGCCTCCGGCACCTGCCCCGCAAAGGCCTCCGTCCCCTTTTCACTGAAATCCCGGACCGACGCCGCGTACATCCCCGGTTCATTCTCCACCTGTACGGCGATCACTGTCCCCGTCCGGGCATCATAATCCCGGATGACCTCCATCAGACGGCAGAAGGCCTTCTTGTCCTGCTCCCTGTTCTCTTCATAAAAAGGAGAAAGCGCCGCCGTCTGCGTACCGTCCTTGCAGGCCGAACGCACGAATCGCTTCCGGTCCGCCTTCACCCAGGCAGGCGTGTACTCCATCTGTCCGTTCTTCCAGGTCCCAAACCAGAGAAGAACAGCATGCATCCCGTGCTCCCGCACCTGGTCGATGATCCGGCGTACGTAATCACAGTCAAATTTTCCCTCCTCCGGTTCAAAGGCATCCCAACAGACCGGTACTGCCGCCGTATTCGCTCCCACTGCCTTCAGCGCGGCAAACGCGGTCTGCGTATCCTGCGCATACTTCTCCCCTCCTGCGGCTCCCAGCGCATAGCCTGTGGAATTATGAAGCTGTCCTCCGATGGAAAAAAACGGCTTCCCCTGAACCGTAAAATGTGTGTGTCTCTGCATGAATGTGTCCCTCCTTTGCCCTTCTTCTTTCTGTCTGCATAATATACCGGTTATACCTATTGATTATAGCATAATGACGTACAGGGGAGTACCGGATAAAAAAAATTCTCATCCGAACAGGAAAAAGGCTGCGGGCCAATCCGCATAAAATATGCCTCCTGGCCCGCAGCCTATTCATATTTAAAATTTATTCCGCAGCAGTCTTATTGGCGTAGAATTCGCTGAACTGCTTCTGATATTCCTCCAGGAACCGGTCGATTCCCGCTTCTTCCAGCTTCTGAAGCGCTTCATCGATCGCCTCGTCATATTCAACAAGGCCATTGGTGATCGGATTGAAATATTCCTGCTCCACTGCCTGCATCTGGGCATATTCCGTCTGGACAGGAGTCATATCAAAGGAAAATCCGAGGTCCTTCTGCGGAATGCATCCCTCATTCCAGTTTTCATAGGTTTCAATCTGCTCTTCCGTCACATATTCCGGATATCTCTTGAAGTTGATATTATCCGGAAGCCAGGTCTCAAAAAACGTATCCGTATTGATCCTTTCGATCTGGCCGCTCTCGTTCAGCTCCCAGTCTACCCCTTCCACACCATAGGTGATCAGGTCAACCCATTCCTGACTGCTCTGCAGCAGGTTGATCAGCTTAACATATCCCTCCAGTTCCTTTCCTTCCACGTTTGCGCTCACCGCAAAAGCAGTGGAGTAGGTTCCTCTGGACATCAGAGGTTTCCGAGACTGATCTCCCAGATAATAATTTTCAAATTTCGCGTTGGGATCCGATTTTCTTACCGCATCTTCATATTCAAAGACACGATAGCTTGCGCCTGCCGCAAACAACGCTTTTCCTGCCATAAATTCCGCATCGATCTGGGAACCATTTGACATGATATAGCTGGGGATCAATCCCTTCTCATACCAGTCCCTGAAGATCGCGCAGGCCTGTTTGTATTCTTCCGAAGCATAATAATTATAGACGGTCGGATCATCCAGCTTATTTCCATCCGTTGATACAAAATTATTCAGGCGGAAAACATTCATATCGGATTCTATCACGCCGTTTACCATCTGCGGTAAAATACCTCCGCGTCCAAAGGCGATGATATCCGGATGTTTCTCCTTGGCCAGGGTATAAAACTTCTCCACATCCTCCAGCGTTTTCAGCTCTGTCATTCCGACCTCTTCCAACAGATCCTGGCGGGTCGTGATCACATAGTTTTCACCTGCGTTCGGTTTGTTTCCGAAAGGCAGGGCATACAGCCTTCCGTCTACCTTCCAGATATCAAAGGCTTCTTCTCCGCCGCAGTATTCCTTCAGGTCATCCGCGTACAATTCCGCCGCATCCGTGAGATCGGCATAATATCCTTTAGATACACATTTGGACAGGAAGGCCGTATCTGTATAAGTAACAAACTTTTCTCCGGAAGACAGCATCAGCTCCGTCTTTCCTCCTGCATACTCGGACCAGGGAAGGTACTGAATGGTAAGATCTACATTAATCGCATCCAAAACCATCTCATGAAGTTCATTTTCAGCAAACTCCGACATCCTAGGCGATTCCTCTCCGTACAGAACCAGCGTTGCCTCCGTGGGTTCTTCCGTCGCAGCTTCCGCCTCCTGCGCGGCGGTACCGCTTTCCGTACCCGTATCCGCCCCGCCGGTTTCCTTTCCTCCGCAGCCTGCAGCCAGCATGGATACCGCCGTAACTGCCGCCAGCAGAAGTGCCGTCACTTTCTTCCTTTTCATTCTCATAATCCTCCTTTATTTTATGATTTTCATCCGGTTACCCCTTTAACGCGCCTACCGTTACTCCTTTTACGAAATGCTTCTGGATAAACGGATAGACCAGTATGATCGGGCCAATGGCGATACAGGTGATCGCCATTTTGATCGTCTGTGCCGGAAGCACAATATGAGATGCCACAGCGCTGGACGGATTCGCCGCCAGGTACTGGATATTTGACATCATCTTGTACAGAATATACTGGATCGTATAATACTTTTCATCGTTGATCAGCATCAGCGGCAGATAAAAATCGTTCCAGTACTGAAGCGCATAAAACAGTGTGATCGTCACGATTCCCGCCTTAGACAGCGGCAGGATGATCTGAGCCAGGATCCTGAAATGTCCCGCCCCGTCCATCTGCGCGCTCTCCACCAGCTCATAGGGAAGTCCCTTGAAGAAATTACGCATGAGATACATATTAAAAACATTCATCGCATAAGGCAGGAACATGGCCGCGTAATTATCCTTCATTCCCAGATATTTGGTACATACCAGATACCAGGCCAGCATTCCCCCGTTGAACAGCATGGTGAAATAGGCGAAAAAAGCCAGCTTATTCCCCAGGCGAAATCCCTTCACCGATAATACATAAGCATAGGCAACCGTGATCAGGACTGAAATCACCGTTCCGCATACCGTAGTCAGAATGCTGTTCTTATATGCATTCAGCAGCTTGCTTCCCTGGGACTGGAACACATACTGGTAAGTTTCCAGAGAGAGTTCCTTGGGAAAAAGCTGGAAGCCGGAAACCGCAACTTCGCTTTCCGGAGTGAAGGAGCCGATCACTGCGAACAGAATGGGAAAAATACACAGGATGGCTATCACACCGAGCAGCACATAAAAGACTGCCAGCAAGATAAAATCGGAATTGTATATCTTCTTTTTCATTCTGTTTCCTCCGCCTAAAATAATGTGGTATCCTTATCGATCTTCCCTGCGATCTTATTGGCTGCGACCACCAGCAGGAAACCGAACAGGGACTGATAAAGGGAAATTGCCGACGCGAATGCCATTTCCCCGTTTCTGACGCCGCTTCTGTATACAAAAACGTCGATCAGGTCTGTAGTCGGGAACAGGACGGGATTCAGGTTCGTCAGGCCGATGATCATATTCAGGTTACCCTTCAACATATTCCCCACGGAAAGCAGGAACAGAATCGTAACCGTAGGACGTAAAAGTGGAATCGTAATCTTGAAAATACTCTGCAGCTTCGTCGCCCCGTCTACCTTCGCCGCCTCATACAGGGAAGAATCGATTCCTGTCAGAACACCATAATATATAATGGATGTATATCCACAGCTCTGCCAGGTGTTCGCGATCGTCAAAATCACAATCCACATCTGCGGCTTCGCATAAAAATCTATCGGCTCCTTCCCCAGGGAAGTCAGGATCTGGTTCAGCAGGCCGGAGTCCACATTCAGCAGCGCATACAGGATTGCTCCCGTTACCATCCATGAAATAAAATATGGCAGGAACATCAGGCTCTGGGATGCTTTGATAAACCATTTTGTCTTTATCTCGCTGAGCATGATCGCGATCGCTACCGCGAATAATGTCCCTATCAGGAAAAAGAGCAGGTTGTACATAACAGTAAGCCCTGTGGAGCGCATTGCCGTGGAGAGGTTATTAAAGAAAAAGCGAAAATTCTTATAAATCGGGTCTGCCCACGGGCTTCCAAAGATACCGCCGCGAAAATTGTAATCCTTAAAAACCAGAATGATTCCCGCCATAGGGAAATAGGAAAACAGAAGCAACGCGATCACCCCGGGTAAAGCCAACAGATAAAGAGGGATTTCCTGTCTGAATTTCCGAAAACCATTCCCTTTTCTGTCCGGAGATCGTTGTACGTTATTTTTTCGTATCAACATCATTTTTTCCTCCCTTGTATTTGATATGGCCATTATAGACATACCTGCTTTCCCTGAAAATAAAAAAGATACGCAATCCTTTTACTTTCCTGCAAAGATCGTAAAAAAAAGCGTATCATTTTTATATGATTCTGTTGATTTTATCT
>DWUW01000264.1 GCA_019120525.1 Candidatus Eisenbergiella stercorigallinarum
TGCCCTCCACGTCCAGCACGCCCAGAGCAAAGCCCTTCCGCACCAGCTCCGGCGGAACATACTCGTCGTATTTCTCGAAAACGGGAACCTCCTTCGGATAGAGCAGCTGCTGCGGATCAAATTCCGCCGCCGCTTCTTCGGCCGTGATCCGGTAAAAGTCTTCTTCTGTTGCCTTCATGGTAAACTGCAGGTAGTAGGGTCTTGCCGCCTGCAGGCCCTTCAGGCCAAGCCGCCCGGCGCAGCGGATCTTCAGAAAGCGTTCCAGGGCGAGGAAGGAATAGCTTCCAAGCCAGGGAAACAGAGCCCACATATTTCCGCCCAGATGCACCAGAGGATGATCCGGCATGCCGGATTTCCGGAAGGTGTCTCTCGCCTCCTGCAGCCTGCAGACCGCGTGGCGCATGAGATAGGGGTAATTTTTCTCTTCGTTCAGGACAGCGTACATGTGCTCCAGGATATGGGTGTGGATATCTCCGGCCACGTCTCCGAAATAGGCCGGGATGTTTCCTTTTACCAGGGTGCAGTAGACCTCGCGCTTTTTGTGGTCCACCTCTTCTACGACCCAGACCCTTCCGGCGATGGCGATCTTGTCTCCCGCCGGCGGGGGCTTGACGATGGTGCCAAGCTCCTCCGGGCCGGAGCGCACGGAATATTCGATGTTTTCCTGAAACACCGCGTAAAACTTATAGTTGTTTACGATCCGCTCCCCGGTAAGGCCCACGATCAGGCCGCCGTTTTCCGTCCGGCTGATGTGGTCGATTTTCAGCAGATGGCGGAGCAGGATCCGGTAATCCTCCTGCGTGATTCTGTGAAAGCAGGACAGGGTCAGCACGCGGGAAGCCAACTCCGCCGGGGTCATTTCTCCGCCGGAGGCCAGGGTGCTCATGGTCTGGTGGTAAAGCAGGCTGTAGGGAAGCCGTCCTGTTCTGGGAGGCTCCACAAAACGCTCTTCGATATAGAGCTGGGTCAGCGCGATGCCCTGGATCAGAGGCCAGGGGATCAGATCGGGAAGCATGGCCCGCGGCTCCGGATGGTTTTCCCGCATGACGAACCACATTTCAGAAGGGCTGCCGCGCCTGCCGGTCCGGCCCATCCGCTGCAGGAAGCCGGACACCGTAAAGGGCGCGTCGATCTGAAAGGCCCGTTCCAGCCTGCCGATGTCGATGCCAAGCTCCAGCGTGGCGGTGGCGCAGACGGACTGGAGGGAGTCGTCGTCCTTCATCTCCTCTTCCGCGCTTTCCCGGTAGGAGGCGGAAAGGTTTCCGTGGTGGATGAGAAAACGCTCCGGCTCATGATTGGCCTCGCAGTACTGCCGCAGGCTCTGGCAGACCGCCTCGCACTCCTCTCTGGAATTGGTGAAAATCAGGCACTTTTTCCCCCGCGTATGCTCGAAAATATAGCCCATGCCCGGATCGGCCGCTTTGGGGGCGGTATCCGTCGCGGGCTCGGGAGCGGGCGTTTCCGGCACGGACTGCTTTCCTTCGTCCGCCTGGGGCTCCGTATTGAAAAAATGCTCCATGGACAGCCGCCACACCTCTTTTCCGCCGTCAAACCGGGGGATGACCGTCCGGCGTCCGCTGCCTGCGGCAAGAAACCGTCCCGCCGCCTCCGGGTCGCCGATGGTCGCGGAAAGGCCGATCCTTCTGGGACTGCAGCCGGCCAGACGGCAGAGCCGCTCAATCAGACAGAAGGTCTGCATGCCCCGGTCGCCGCGCAGGAGGGAATGGATCTCATCGATGACGATAAAGCGCAGATCGCCGAACAGGGACGGGATTTCCATATACTTGTTGATCATCAGCGATTCCAGGGATTCCGGCGTGATCTGAAGGATGCCGGAGGGCTTCCGGATCAGTTTTCTCTTCTGCGTCTGCGGCGCGTCCCCGTGCCAGCGGGTGACGGAAATCCCGGCCTCTTCGCACAGCTCGTCAAGCCGCCCGAACTGGTCGTTGATGAGCGCCTTTAAGGGAGCGATATAGAGCGCGCCCACGCTGGCGGGCGGATCCTCGTCCAGCAGGGTCAGAATGGGGAAAAAAGCCGCCTCCGTTTTGCCGGACGCCGTGGAGGCGGTCAGAAGCACGTTGTCCTGCGTATTAAAAATGGCGTCTCCCGCCGCGTTCTGCACGCCCCGCAGCGCCTGCCAGCCGGAGCGGTAAATGTAATCCTGAATAAAGGGAGCGTATCGTTCAAAGACATTCATATCGTAAACTCCATAAAGCTGCCCTCCGCCTCATCGGAAACCGCCGCGGATTTCGCGAAGGAAAATTCTTCTGATTTTAAAAGCTCCTCCGGCGTCATGGAAGGATTCTGATACAGCAGATCCAGAAGCTCGATAAAGTCCCGGATCACCTCGCGGGGCGTGATGTTCTGATCCGCCCCGATCCGCCCGAATTCCATCCGGATAAAATCGGCCAGTTCGCTGTCTCCAACGGTCTTTTCATATCCATAGAAACCGGCGTGCATGTCGGAAAGTTTTTCGCACAGCACCAGCATTTCCTCCGGCGTCAGAGGTTCCAGACGGATGACCGGGGCCAGCAGGTCCCTCGCGCCCGGCCTGGAAAATTTCCCTTCCGAAAGACGGGAACGCAGGGCTTCATAGCTGTAGATGCCCCTTCTCTTATCCTCCAGCGCCTGGGGCGTCGCGCCCATGATGATGCCAAGGTATCTGGCCTTTCCCTGCAGGGTATCGTTGTACATGGTCAAAAGCTTTTCATAATTGTACTGTCTGGTGACGGCGTTTGGGATCTTATAGAGGTTGACCAGCTCGTCGATGAAGATCATCATGCCCGCATATCCTGCCAGACGGAAAAAGACGGCGAAGATCTTCAGATAATCATACCAGTCGTCGTCCGTGATGATGAGATTGACGCCAAGCTCCTCCTTCGCTTCCCGTTTCAGGGTATATTCCCCTCGAAACCATCTCGCTACCTTCGCCTTTGTCGCATCGTCTCCGTCCAGATAGGCGTGGTAATAGAGGGAAAGGAGCCTTGCGAACTCAAAGCCGTGCACCAGCTCGCTGACCGCGGCGGTGACGGCATAGATCTTTTGATCCACAGCCTCCGTCAGCGCCGGATCGCCCGGCTCCTTCCCGGTTTCCTGAACGGCCTGCAGCTGCACGCCGCTGATCCAGCGGTCCAGCACCAGCGTCAGCGCGCCGCCCTCGGGCTTTGTTTTCGTGGAAAGATTGCCGATCAGCTCCCGGTAGGTGGCAAGCCCCTGCCCTCTGGTTCCCTGCAGCCGCCGCTCCGGGGAAAGATCCGCGTCGGCCACGATAAAGCCCCGGTCACAGACGAAATTTCGGATCGTCTGGAGCAGGAAGCTTTTTCCGGAGCCGTATTTACCCACGATAAAGCGGAAGGACGCGCCGCCCTCCCCGATGATGTCCACGTCGTGAAGCAGAGCTTCGATCTCGTTTTTCCTTCCCACCGTGATATAGGGCAGGCCGATACGGGGAACCACGCCGCCCTTGAGGGAATTGAGAATGGCCTGCGCCATCCGTTTCGGTACTTTTTTATGATCCATTTTCTTTTCCTTTATCTGTCCTTATCTCCGGGCGGCTGAAGCAGCTGCAGGATATCCTCCCTGTAATCCTCGACCAGCGCAACGGAGCTGCCGTCGCATTCCAGAACGTTATCCCCGATCTCTTCAAACAGGGCCTCATTGATCGTATCGGCGACGATGGAGGGCATCAGACGCCGGGCTTTCATGGTTTCCTCCACCGGCTTCCCGGAAAGCAGCTCCAGAAGGAGCTGCGCGTGCAGAGGATCCAGTCCGGCGGGAGGATGCTCCAGTCCGGCGGAAGGATGCTCCGGTCCGGTGGAAGGGGCGCTGAAGGCGGCGGGTACGGGGGCCTTCTCTCCGGGCGGCTTCCGGTCCGGCCTGTCCGGTTCGGGAGCGGCAGGATATCCGGGCGCAGGAGCAGCCTCATCCGGCCTGTCCGCGTCCTCCTCGACGAGAAGACTGTCTCTGGTCCGGACCGCGTCCTGGCGGATCTGATCCAGCCGGGAAAGATCGATCGTGATCCTGGGCCTTGCGGCTTCCTGCTCTGCCTGCCGGTCGGCGTTTATGACCGCTTCCGTGTAAGACGAGGCCCATTTTTCCTCCGGATCTTCCCGGAGATATGATCCGGTTTTCAGATATCTGCGCAGCTGCCGGTCCGTTTCGTGCAGAAGGCCCTGAAGCCGTTTCCGGTCAAAATAGAGCCGGTCATACCGCTTTTCCTGCCATATCCCGCCGCGGCAGTGATAGGTTCTGCACGCATCCAGCGCATAATCGGCGTCCGGATGCGCCTGCTCCTCCCAATAGACAGCGTTGGCGAGCGGACGCCAGGAAAAGGCCTTCCTCTCGCCGAAGCAGGACGTGAAAAGATCCCGTCCCTCTCCGGACCAGGCCCGGCACGCAAAGCGCCAGACTTCTGCGAACAGCCGCTTTCCTCTTTCCCCGAACCTTTTCACCACAGGGGACTGCTCTGTCTTTTTCCCAGACAGGAGGCAGAGCGCGGAAAACAGCGCCTCATCCTCCGCGGTTTCCGGATCCCGCAGGACAGAAAGGGCGGCGTCTCCTTCCAGCAGGACGGGATCGGCGCAGCTCTGCGCCAGCGTGAGGGAAACGTTATGGATCACGGCATAGTCCAGCATCCAGCGACGCAGGTTCCGGCGCATGCCGTCTCTTTCCGCTTCCAAGCTTTTTCGGCCGGAGGTCTCCATGCTTCCGTCCAGGAAACCGGCCTCAAAGGCCTTCATTTTTTCAATGGCATCCTCCGGCGAACGGGTTCCGATCCCGTTCAGCAGCTCATACAGGTACAGATAGGCCATGGATGCGGAAATGGGGGAAAACTCTCCTTTTCTGACGCGGGTGCGCCAGGTAAAATATCCTCGAAGCTGCCGGAGGTTCAGATCATGATAGGTGGGGAAATAGCGCCTGTAAATCCCGTCCCAGGGAGCATCGTCTTCATAGTCCTCCATGAATCTGCCCTGACGGTAAAAATTCCTGCACTTTTCCGTGAAGGAGCCGTCTCCGTATTCGTACAGCCGCTGCATGCGGCGGAGCTTTTCCGGGATTTCCGGCAGAGGGGTATCCGTGTATGCCGGATATGCTTCGAAGGACGGCTGCATGTCGGGCGAGATGTGTACGACGGGAGATGGCTGCGCGCCGGAGGATATCCGGGCGGTATCGGACGGCTGCGCGCCGGGGGATATCTGAGCCGATGGGGACGGCCGGTCTCCTGCCGCTCTCCGTGTTCCGGCAGGGGGAAGCGGGGTATCCCGGTATCCAGCTTCGTCCTTCGCAGGCGCATCCTGCAGTATGATGATGCAGCTGCCTTCTCCGTCGGGACGGACCGCCCGGTCAAAGAGGCGGAAGATCACATCCGGCTCCGTCCTGTCGTCAAAGGAAACGCCGACCCATTTTTTCCCTTTCATCCGAAACGGGGTGGACAGATAGGAACCGTGCGCTTCCGAAAGCACCTGCCTTCCGCATCTGATGTCACACACCTGGATTTCCGTTCCGGTATCAAAATCCCACTGACGCATCAGGAGCGCGGCCCATTTCCCGGTGTCAGGAGCTGCGAGAACCGAAAAGCCGGGCAGATCCGCCCACCTGTGTTCTTCCCGGATATGATATTTTTCCCAGGCATAAGCCGTAAGCTCAGTCAGTTCCAAAACGTCACCCCGTCTTCTTCAGCGATTAAAAAGATTACCGTTCGAGTATGGGCAATTCTTCCATTTTCGCGGATACCGCCTCGGAAGAAACAGCATCCCATATCTTTCTGACTTCTTTCAGACCCTGAGAAGTGTTTTCCGCATAAATCAACTCGCAGGCGTTTCCGTCATCCAGGTGCAGTCGGAAGCTTATTACTTCTGCGCCCGCTAAAGCTTCTCCGCTTTTCGGGCTGCCGATCGACAGAAGCTGTTCACAAATGTTCCGGATTTCGTTCTGATCTTCGGTCAGCTTCTTTTCCGCTGCTGCCGGAACCCCCGCATAGCGATAAACTTCTATGGTTTCTATCTGTTCCGCCTGGAATGCCATGTCGTTTTTCTCTTCACAGCCGCAGAGCACTGCGGCAAAAACGATCAGACAACAGAACAGACCTGCAATTTTTCTCCCGGTTTTCATGGGGTCACCTTCTGAAAGCACCAGCTGTATCCCTGAAAGATCAGGACTCTTTTTTCTTTGCCGAACACCCTGTCCAAAGAACGCATAAAAGCTTCGCGGACTTCTTCCGGCTTCAGCCCTTCCTTTTCTATCCTGGCATTCACGTTGGACTGGATCAGCATAAACTCCACAAAATCGTCCAGTGAAAAGGGATGCTTCAGCGTTATTCTATCCTGGAAACAGATCCTGAAATGATATTTTCCCACGTCTTCCTGATTCCACTGGTGTTCGTCCCTGTACGGCCTGGGGAAATGCGGCAGATACCATTCCTTCCACCATTTTGTATAAGAAGGATTCTCCTCCATGGTATCGGAAATGCCGAAATCATAGACCAGCAGATAACCGCCCTCCTTCATCCGGGGCTCCAGTCCCTTCAGGAAGGCATCCCTGTCAACCCACTGCACCACTCCGGCGGCTGTTACAATATCCATCTGCTCAGATACCCTGGAGATGTTTTCCGCCTTTTCCACAAAAAAATCAACCGCCGGATCTTCTCCCAGCACCTCCTTTGCCACCTGGATCATTTCCCCGGAGGAATCCATGCCGGTCACATGGCCGCAGATCTTTCTCAATGCCTTCGTGGACAGCCCCGCGCCGCATCCGATGTCGATCCCGCGGTGAAAGCGGTTCTGCCCGATCCTTTCTGTGAACTGTTCGATCACCTGACCGTGCAGGAAAGGGCGCTTTTTATATCCCTCCGCAATTCTTGCGGAGTCAAAAGAGATGACGTTTTTCATTTTGCTCCTTCTTAAAACAAATCGCTGTGAGTGCCCGTACGTGTGAGTAACAGAATCAGGTCTTTTTCATGAATTTCATAAATTAAAAGCCAGTCAGGTGTAATATGACATTCCCTGCAGCCAATTTAAAGGATGTATGAAACTTAATCGTCAGCATTCAGGGCCTCCATCAATTCATCTACCGAGGAGAAGGCCTTGCTTAACCCGATCCCTTTACGAGCGTCTTCAATTGCCTTTCTGGTCTCCGCATTCGGGATGTCGGCACCGATTTCAAATGGAATCCGATATTCCCTTACGGTCTTTTTGGCAAAAATATTAAAGGCGGTTGTCATGGACATCCCCATATCGGAACAAAATGCTTCAAATTGACGTTTCAGTTCGGAATCCATTCGGATATTGATGTTTGATGTTGCCATTTCATTCGCTCCTTTCAAATCTCTTTCTATATACAATGTATGCCATAATATTGACACTGTCAATACCATCCTACGGATTGACTGCAATAGTCAAATAATAGAAAGAAAACTTCTACGGTCAATATACCCCTAGATGCGTCAAAAAAACCGACCAATAAAGTCAATCACCCATTCGCCCTGCTCTCTCACTTCCGTCTCCACCTGTGCGGCGTCAAGGCCAAGGATGCTGACCTGCTGCGTTTTGCTGTAAAAATAAAGGCCGAACAGCAGAGCCGCGAGCACCAGGCGCAGGCCGAAGGAGGAGCCGCGGGCGCTCTCCTGTCCCGCTCCGTATTCCGCGGCGGCCAGGGGGGAATCATACAGCGGTTCTCTGTCATAGAGATCGTTTCCCTGATAGCTGTCACTCTTTCCATAAAGGATCTCTTCTCTGGCGCGGATCCGCTGCCTGTTGCTGTGGTTTTCCTCGCGGATCAGGCGCAGAAGCTCCATCCTGCGTCTGGTTCTGGCATCCTGCATACTGCCTCCGAAGCGTTTGCGCAAGCTTTCCTTGATAAAAAAATATGAGCCGGACAGGAAAGGTATTCCGGAGAACTTTCTTCCTGTCCGGCTTTTGGAGCGGGGAGGCTTACCGTTTGGCAAGCTCCTCCATGATCTCCTCCCAGGTGACGTTTTTTTCCGCCATCAGGACCATCATGTGGTAGAGAAAATCGCAGATTTCATATTTGATCTCATTGGGATTGGGATTCTTGGCCGCGATGACGATCTCAGTCGCTTCCTCGCCCAGTTTTTTCAGGATCTTGTCGATGCCCTTGTCAAACAGATAGTTGGTGTAGGAGCCTTCCTTGGGATGCTCCTTCCGGTCCTGAATGACGCCGTAGACCTCCTCAAAAACCCTGGCGGGGTTGTGGGGAAGCTGTCCCTCCCCGTCCGGAGCGGAAAGAATCTCGTTGAAAAAGCAGCTGTAGGAGCCGGTATGGCAGGCGGGGCCGATCTGCACCACCTTTGCCAGGATGGTATCCAGGTCGCAGTCGGCGCACAGGGACTTTACGTGCTGGAAATGGCCGCTGGTCTCGCCCTTGACCCAGAGCTTTCCGCGGCTGCGGCTGAAATAGGTCATTTTTCCGGTGCGCAGCGTGGTCTCATAGGCTTCCTGATTCATATAGGCCTGCATGAGAACGGCGTCCGTCCGGCAGTCCTGCACGATGACCGGAATCATACCGTCCGAATTTTTCTTCAGCTCCTGCCAGGAAACAGCAGGCTGCCGTCCGGGAACGAAGGAGAAGCCCTCCCCGGCTTCGGCCTGCCTGCCTGCGGCGCTTCCCTCCGGGCTGCCTCCGCCCTGTCCTGCCATGGCGTTTTCCGTAAAGCCCTGTTCCGTCACGGAGCCTTCTGCGGAGGCCTCTGCCGTGGATCCTGCAAAGCTATGTGCGGAGCCTCCCGTGAAGCCATCCGCAGAGGCCTCCGCGCATAGCAGACGGATCGCATCCAGCTCGCGGATGTTGTCATTGACCAGCTTTCCGGCGATCCCGCCCACGTTTTCCAGGTTCAGGATCTCCATCAGCTTTTCCAGAGAAATATCCGGAGGAACCGCAAAGACGGGAACCGGGCTGATGCGGGCGGCTGTTTTCAGGATGGAGATGTCCGTCAGGAAAAGGCCGCTCACATACCCCTCCAGCAGGCCGGACGCTTCCTCCAGGACGCTTTCGCTTCCGACGCGGGCAAACAGACGGTCGGAGCCGAATTTCAGGGCCACCTCCCTGGCCAGAGCCCGGTTGTCCGGCCTGTCATAATCCAGGACGGCCTGGCGGCAGCCGGCATACAGCAGCTTTTTCACATCCTCCATGCGGCGGATGTGTCCTGCGCCCGCGACGGGGATGGAAACGGCGGAGCAGATCTCCCGGATCCAGTCGATGGCGTTTTCGTGGGCGTCATCGTCCTCGGAAAGGTCGCAGACCAGGATCCGGTCGCACCGGCTTTCCTCATAGGTTTGCGCGAGCGCTGCCGGGTCCGGGCTGATCTCGCTTCTGTCCCGGATGCCGGCCACCGCTCTGCCCTGATCCAGATAGATCACGGCTGTCATTTTTTTCGTCAGCATATGTACTCTCTCCTTGCTTCCTCTGTCTGTTACAGGCTTCCCTTGGTGCTGAGAACGCCCTCGATCCGTTCGTCCTTCCGGCATGCCATATCCAGCGCCTTGGCGAATGCCTTGAACATAGCTTCCGCCATATGGTGTCCGTTGCTTCCCGACAGCATGCGGATATGCAGGTTCATTCCCGCGCTGTAGGATACCGCGTAGAAAAATTCCCGAAGCAGCTCCGTGTCCAGATCCCCGATCATGGGGGCTGCGATGCCGCAGTCATATTCCAGCCAGGGCCTGCCGCACAGATCCACCGCGCACAGCGCCAGGGCGTCATCCATGGGAAGAATAAAGAAACCGTAGCGGCTGATTCCCGCCTTGTCTCCTACGGCCTCTTTGATGGCGTTTCCGAGGACGATGCCCGTATCCTCCACGGTATGGTGGCCGTCCACATGCAGGTCGCCCTTCACACGCACCGTCAGGTCAAACAGGCCGTGCCTGGCAAAGCCGTCCAGCATATGATCGAAAAAGCCGATTCCGGTCTGAATGTCGCTTTTTCCGCTTCCGTCCAGATTCAGCTCTATTGCAATATCCGTTTCCTTCGTTTTCCGTTTGATTACGGCGCTCCGTTTCTCCATCCATGAACCTCCTGCGCATAACAGACGATTATTTGTAAAATTCTTTTCTGATCCTTCTCATTTCCTCCCAGACATTATCCCCGTAATTACTGACCAGAACGGATATGATGCCATTATTTGGATTATATTCTGAAAAGAAACTTACACCGGGATCACAGCCCTGAAAATAAACAAAATCTTTACCGCCCGGATTGTCAATGATCCATACGCCATAGCCGTAGTAGCCTTCTTCCGGGTCGGAGCCGTCTCCGCTTTGTTTGGAAAACATCTTTGAGAGCAGCTCTTTTGAAATCAGTTTTCCGTTTAATAAATTTGTCCAGAAAGAAATGATATCCTTTATGGTGATAAAAGCTCCGCCTGCCCCTGTCCCCTTTACATCAACAGAAAAAATATTTGTACGGAAATTATTCGTATCAGAGCAGTAAATATAATTATTTGCACATTTGGCCGGTAATCTGTCCAGTTCATAATAACCGGTTCCGTTCATACCGCATACATCAAAAACAGCTGTCTGCAGATACTGATCAAAATACATTCCCGTCACTTTTTCAATGATTGCCGCCAGCAGTACATAACCGGAATTGTTGTACTGGAATTTTTCTCCCTTCGGATACATCATTGGCCTGTCTATGAACAATGGGAACAGATCGTTATTGTGTCTTATCTTATAATTCGGATACTCCAGCCATAAGTCTTCATATTCGTCCATGGTACTTTCATCGAAATAATCCGGTACGCCCGACGTATGGTTTAATAACTGTTCCACTGTCACGTCAACATCGATATTATATAAATCAATATCGAGCAGTTTTCCCAATGTGTCCTCAAAACTCAGTTTTCCCTGCTCAATCAGCTGCAGAATGGCTGCAGCGACAAATACCTTCCCTGCCGATGCGCTGGCAAACTTTGTTTCCAGCGTATTGGGGATTTCATTTGCCAGATCAGCAAAACCGGATACATGCTCCAACAGGACCCTGCCGTCCTGAACAACATATGCATTTCCTCTGAAATTGCTATCTATATTCATAACTTTTTTACTCAAACCGTACCCGTATGGAATTGGCATGGGCCGTAAGGCCCTCCCGCTCCGCAAACAGCTCGATGTCCTCATGCGCCGCCTCCAGCGCCTGTCTGGAATAAGAGATCAGGCTGGTCTTTTTCATGAAATCGTCCACATTCAGAGGGGAGAAGAACCGGGCGGTCCCGTTGGTAGGAAGCACATGATTCGGCCCAGCGAAGTAGTCGCCCAGCGGCTCGCTGGAATATTCTCCCAGGAAAATGGCTCCCGCGTTGTGGATCTTCGTCATCATGGCAAATGGCTCCCGCGTGAGGATCTCCAGATGTTCGGAGGCGATCTCATCCGCTGCCTGCGCCGCGGCGTCCAGATCAGGGGCGATCAGGATATAGCCGTAATTGTCCAGGGATTTCTGAATGATCTCCCGGCGTTCCAGTGTGGAGAGAAAGCCGTCGATCTGCTCCGATACCTGCTCCGCCAGCTTCCTGCTGGTGGTGATCAGGATGGCGCTCGCCAGCACGTCATGCTCCGCCTGGGAAAGCAGGTCCGCCGCCACATAGCGGGGATTTGCCGTTTCATCCGCAATGACCAGAATCTCGCTGGGGCCGGCGATGGAATCGATGCCGACATAACCGAAGCAGGCTTTTTTGGCCAGGGCCACGAAGATGTTGCCGGGACCGGTGATCTTATCCACTTTGGGCACGCTTTCCGTGCCGAAGGCCAGAGCCGCAATGGCCTGCGCGCCGCCCATCTTGTAGATTTCATCCACGCCCGCCACGCTGGCCGCGGCGAGGGTTCCCGCGTTGACGCTTCCGTCCGGGCCGGGAGGGGTCGCCAGGACGATCCGTTCCACGCCCGCGACCTTTGCGGGGATCACGTTCATCAGCACGCTGGAGGGATAGGCAGCCGTCCCTCCCGGCGCGTAGACGCCTGCGGAGGCCACGGGAAGAAGCCGCATGCCAAGAATGGAGCCGTCCGGCTTCGTCTCAAACCAGCCGGTTCTCTTTTGCTTTTCATGAAAGGCGCGGATATTCGCAGCGGACTTTTCCATGACCCGCAGAAATTCCTCGCCCACCTGGCGGCGGGCTTCCTGGATTTCCGCCGCTGTGACCCGCACCGTCTGCGCCGTCAGGTCACAGTGATCCAGCTGTTTGGTATAGGAAAAAAGGGCTTCGTCCCCTTTCTCCCTTACGTTTGCGATGATGTCCGCCACCACCGCTTCGTACTGCCCATAATTGTTGGGGCTTCTTTTCAGCAGCGTGTTCAGAAGATCCCTTCTGTTTTCCTGCGTAAGTTCCAGTATTTTCATAATTATAACTCCAATTTCCCGCGGAGCCTGGCGATCAGATCCTTGATCCGCTCCGGCTGCATCTGCATGCTGACCTGGTTGACGATCATGCGCGCTGAAAGGGGGCAGACCTCCTCCAGCACCTCAAGCCCGTTCTCCCGCAGCGTCCCGCCGGTCTCCACAATGTCCACGATCACGTCGGAAAGGCCGACGATGGGGCCGAGCTCCACGGAGCCGTTCAGCTTGATGATATCAACCGTCTGATTTTTCTTATTATAAAAATATTCCTTTGCGATATTGGGATACTTGCTGGCGACCCGGATCATTTCGTGATGCTTTAACAGCTCCCTGGCGCTTTCCGGACCGCAGACGCACATCCGGCATTTTCCAAAGCCCAGGTCCAGCACCTCATAGACCCGTCTTCCCTCCTCCAGCAGGGTATCCTTTCCCACCACGCCGATGTCGGCTGCGCCGTATTCCACATAGGTGGGCACGTCGGGACCCTTGGCGAGAAAAAAACGCAGCTTCTGCTCTTCATTTACGAACACCAGCTTCCGGGAGCTTTTATCCTTCATCTCCTCGCAGGTCAGTCCCACGCTTTCCAGAAGGGAAAGTGTCTTTTCCGCAAGCCGTCCCTTGGTGAGGGCAAAGGTCAGATATCGTTTCTCTTCCATACATTACCTCCAACCCGGCGCATGCGCTGCGCCAGACGCGCCGGGTTTCCGTCTGGAGCAGATATTTATAGCCAGTCCTTCCTGCCCCCGTCGGCGTCCAGATACAGGATCTGTCCCTGCTGATGGGCTTCGGCGGATTCCCGGCAGATCCGGACGGCCTCCTCCGGCTCCGCTTCCGGAGCGGGCATCAGCTCGGCGGGAACGCCTGCCGCCCGGCGTTTCTTTGCCAGCGCCAGCGCGTCCGCGAAACGGTTCTTTTCATAGACGATGAGCACGCCGTCCGCTTCCGCGGCAGGAAGCCGTTTCTGACGGGAAAGGGCCTCCAGAAGATCGTCCGCCACCACCACGAAGCCGACGGCTGCGGCATCCTTTCCGAAATGGCCCAGCAGCCGGTCATAGCGGCCGCCCTTTGCCACCGCGTCTCCCACGCCGTAGGTATAGGCCTTGAACACGATGCCTGTATAGTAATGGTACTTGCTTAACAGCCCCAGGTCAAAGGAAACGTACTTTTCCACCCCGTACTGACAGAGCACCTCATACAGCTCCTGGAGCCGCTCCACGGCCTGCAGGGAACGCTCGTTGTCCACCAGGCTCTTCGCCAGCTCCAGGATGGAAACCGGGCCGAACAGGTCGTAGACCTTCAGAAGCACCTGGATATAATCCCTGCGGATCTGCCGGTTTTCCAGAAGCTCCTGCGCGCCGAAAAAATTCTTGCTTGAGATCAGATCCCGAAGCTCCTGCTCCGTTTCCTCATCCAGCCCCGCCAGGGAGCAGATCCCCTTGAAATATTCCACATGGCCGATGCTGATCTGAAAATCCTCGAGGCCCGCCGCCTTCAGGGCTTCCGCAAGCATGGCGATCATCTCCGCGTCCGCCTGCACGGAGGGCTCCTGGATCAGCTCCGCCCCCAGCTGCGTGACCTCCTTCAGCCGTCCCCGCAGGCTGGAGGTGTTGGTGAAGGTGTTGCCCTGATAGGAAAAACGGATGGGAAGCTTCTCGCCCATGAAATATTTGGCCGCGCATCTTGCCATGGACGGGGTGAAATCCGGCCGGAGCGCCAGCGTATTTCCCTCCTTGTCAAAAAATTTGTACAGCTCTCTGGAGGGCGTGGTGCCGATGCTGCTTCCGAACACGTCGAAAAATTCAAAGGTGGGCGTCTGGATATCCTGATAGCCGAAGGAGGAAAGCACCTGATGCAGACGCTCCTCCACGATCAGCTTTCTTCGATATTCCGTTCCATATATGTCCCTTACCCCTTCCGGGGTGTGGATCAGAGGTCTGCTCATTTTCCGCTCCTTCCTTCCCGCTTCCGCGACCCGCCGGGTCCCTTCGGCCGCGGCATTTCAGCTTCACTTCGCCGCTTTACTATGCTAACATGTTAGCATAACGATGCAAACTGTTAATACTATACTAAATCTCCCGTAAGCTGTCAAGAATTTCGCCCCATTTCGCTTCATCGGGAAGCTCCACGGAAGATTCCATATCCTTTCCGTTCAGCTGCCAGCCCACGAGCCGGTCGCCCTTGTAGCGCAGCTTCAGGGAAAAGAAGGGCACGTTTTCCTGAAGGAGCCGGAAAAAAATCAGGTCCCCCTTCCACAGGTTCAGCTTCGGGATGTCTTTTTTTGCCACCCATTCCAGACAGCCTTCGTCGCAGTCCGACAGCTCTCCTTCAAAGCCGTCCGCCGTATACAGGCACATGTATTCCGTCCCCCATTGGTCGGAAACGAAGGTGACAAGCCCCCGGAACCGCCAGGAGGTGAGCGTCAGAGAGGTTTCCTCCTTCGCTTCCCGCAGCAG
>DWUW01000265.1 GCA_019120525.1 Candidatus Eisenbergiella stercorigallinarum
AGAAATGTACAGGGAGGAAGCATCCGGCCCATCGCGAAGCGATTGGGAATGGCCGGATGCGGTTACAATTCTGCCGAAGGCTGAATTGTAACCGCCGGCGGCTTGAATCAGGGGAATCCGTTGACTTATGCAGGGATAGATAATATAATAAAGAATAGTTTTTCAGGAAAAAGCAGCTGCAGAAGCATGCAGAAGAAGGATTTGCGCCGAAGCGTCGCAAATTCCGTTATCGCAACGCCGAACTGGAGGTTCGGTGTGCGTGTCTTGGCGTAAAACGTTTCGGCATGGAGGAAAGAATGAAAAAACTGGAAGAGTACGTAAGATGTATTCCGGATTTCCCGGAGAAAGGCGTGATGTTCCGCGACGTGACGAGCGTGCTGCAGGACGCGGACGGGCTGCATCTGGCGATTGACACGATGCAGGACCTGGTGAAGGATCTGGAATATGATGTGGTGGTGGGACCGGAATCCAGAGGGTTTATCTTCGGGACCCCCATCGCATACAATAATCATAAGCCCTTTGTGCTGATCCGCAAGAAGGGAAAGCTTCCCTGTGAGACGGTTTCCATGGAATATGAGCTGGAATACGGTACGGCAGTGATCGAGATCCATAAGGACGCCATCAAACCGGGACAGAAGGTGCTGATCGTGGATGATCTGATCGCTACGGGCGGAACCACGGAGGCCATGATCCGTCTTGTGGAATCACTGGGCGGAGAAGTGGTCGGCGTTGTGGTACTCATGGAGCTGGAGGGCCTGAAGGGCAGGGAGAAGATCGCGGGATACCGTTTGGAGTCCGCGATCCGGTACGAAGGAAACTGAACTGCCCGTTAAAGGGGAAACCATATGGGTAAAGCGGTTATGAGGGAAGAGAAGCTGGCTGGAGGCGTTCAGAAGGAGGACGGGAAGGTCCTTTTGGCGCCGCAGAAAAAAGAAGAGACCAAAATTGTATATGAAGGCGGCGGAAGCCTGGACGCGGAGCCGGGGCAGGATGGGGAAGGCGTTCTGATCGACGACGGGCGCATTGAGGCGATGAAGGAGTACCTGAGCCCGGAGGAGCTGTATCAGGATCTGATCGCGCGCGTGCGCAGATACCATCCGTCGGATGATATCTCCATGATTGAAAAGGCTTATCAGATCGCCGCGAAAGCCCATGAAGGGCAGGTGCGCAAATCCGGGGAGCCTTATATCATCCATCCGCTGTGTGTGGCCATCATCCTGGCGGATCTGGAGCTGGATAAGGAAACCATTGAGGCCGGTCTTCTGCACGATGTGGTGGAGGATACCATCATGACCACGGAGGAGATCACGAAGGAGTTCGGACCCGACGTGGCTCTTCTGGTGGACGGCGTGACCAAGCTGCAGCAGATCAATTTCCGCAGCGACAAGGAAAACGGGGAAACCAGGACGCCGGACCAGCAGGAGATGCAGGCGGAGAACCTGAGGAAAATGTTCCTTGCCATGGCGAAGGACATCCGCGTGATCATGATCAAGCTGGCGGACCGGCTTCACAATATGCGTACCCTCAAGCATCAGCCCCCGGAAAAGCAGCAGCGCATCGCCAGGGAGACCATGGAGATCTATGCGCCCATCGCCCAGCGGCTCGGCATTTCCAAGATCAAGGTGGAGCTGGACGACCTGTCCTTAAAATATCTGGAGCCGGAGGTCTATTACGACCTGGTGGATAAGATCGCCATCCGCAGAAGCGAGCGGGAGGCATATATCCGCCAGATCGTGGAAGAAGTTGCCGAGCATATGAAAAATGCCGGCATCAAGGCAAGGCTGGACGGCAGGGTCAAGCATTTTTTCAGCATTTATAAGAAAATGAAGAACCAGCACAAGACGCTGGATCAGATCTACGACCTGTTCGCGGTCCGGATCATCGTGGATACGGTGAAGGACTGCTACGCGGCCCTGGGCGTGATCCATGAGATGTATAAGCCCATTCCGGGACGCTTCAAGGATTATATCGCCATGCCCAAGGCGAACATGTACCAGTCCCTGCATACCACCGTGATCGGCTCTTCAGGCCAGCCCTTTGAGATTCAGATCCGGACCGTGGAGATGCACAAGGCGGCGGAATTCGGTATCGCCGCCCACTGGAAATACAAGGAAGCTTCGGACGGGAAAAAGGTGCAGGCACAGGAGGAGGAGAAGCTGGCCTGGCTGCGGCAGATCCTGGAATGGCAGCGGGACATGTCGGACAACAGGGAGTTCATGAACCTCTTAAAGAGCGACCTGGATCTGTTTTCCGATACCGTTTACTGCTTTACCCCTACCGGGGATGTGAAGACCCTTCCGGCGGGAAGTACGCCCATTGATTTTGCGTATAACGTGCATACCGCGGTGGGCAACCGGATGATCGGCGCCAGGGTGAACGACAAGCTGGTAAACATCGATTACGAGATCCAGAATGGGGACCGGGTGGAGATCCTTACCTCCCAGAATTCCAAAGGCCCCAGCCGGGACTGGCTGAACCTGGTGAAGTCCACCCAGGCCAAGAGCAAGATCAACCAGTGGTTCCGAAACGAATTCAAGGAAGAAAATATCGTAAAGGGCAAGGAAATGCTGCTCGCCTACTGCAAGGCGAAGGGCCTTTCTGCCACCGATCTGTTAAAGCCTCCCTACATGGAGGCCCAGATGAAAAAATACGGCTTTAAGGACTGGGATTCCCTGCTCGCCGCCGTGGGACATGGCGGGCTGAAGGAGGGCCAGATCTTAAACCGCATGCAGGAGCTGTATGACAGGGATCATCCGAAGGTGTTAAGCGACGCCGAAGTGCTGGCAAACGTGGCGGAGAACGCCCAGGCCCGCCAGATGCTGCCCCGCGCGAAGGGGAAGAACGGCATCGTGGTGAAAGGGATCCATGATGTGGCGGTGCGTTTTTCCAAGTGCTGCTCTCCCGTGCCGGGCGACGAGATCATCGGTTTTGTGACCAGGGGAAGAGGAATCTCCATTCACCGGACCGACTGCGTCAATATCCTGAACCTGCCCGAGCCGGAAAGAGGAAGGCTGATCGACGCGGAATGGGAGGCTTCGCCGGCGGAGAGCGAGGGCGAAAAGTATGTGGCGGAGATCGTGATCTACGCCAACAACAGAAGCGGCCTGCTTGCGGATATTTCCAGGGCGCTGACGGAGAAGAACATCGATATCCTTTCCATGAACACCCGGATCAACAAGCAGGGCATGGCGACCCTCTCCGCTTCCTTTGAAGTGGGGGGCAGGGAAGAGCTGAGCCGGGTGATCGATAAGATCCGGACGATTGACAGCGTCATTGACATTGAACGAAGCTGATGGAGGGATTATGTCAGAAATCAGAATCCGGCGGATGGTGCTGAGCATCTGCCAGACCAACTGCTATCTTTTATATCGGGAAGGACAAAAGGGAGAAAACGGCCTCACCGAAACGGTCGTCATCGATCCGGGGGACCAGGGCGCGCAGATCTATGAGGCTCTTTCCCGGAAGGGTTTTCATGTGAACGCCATCCTCCTGACCCACGGACATTTTGACCATATCTGGGGAGCGAATGAGCTGAGAAGGCTTTCCGGAGCGAAGATCTACGCATATGAAGGGGAAAAGGAGCTCTGCGAGGACGCGGGGAAGAACGTTTCCCGGGAGGCGGGGAGGCCTGAGACGGTGCGGGCGGATTTCTACGAAAAGGACGGCGCTCTGCTGGAGCTTGGAGGCTTTTCGCTGAAGCTGATCGCCACGCCGGGACACACCGGCGGAAGCTGCTGCTATTATCTGGAGGAAGAGAAAATCCTGTTTTCCGGGGATACCCTGTTCGAGGGCTCTGTGGGAAGGACCGATTTCCCTACGGGAAGCATGGGAAGCCTGGTCCGTTCCATCAAGGAAAGGCTGCTGGTCCTTCCCGATGATGTGACGGTGTATCCGGGACACGGAGATAGCACCACCATCGGGGATGAGAAAAAGTACAATCCCTATTGTCAGTAAGGCGGGGGCTTCCCCGCCTTTGCTATGGGAAGAAACGAAAAGGAAGCTTTGCCGTAAAAGCGCGGGAGGCTTCGGTAGGGAGGTAACGATGCTTGCGGTAACGTTGAATGAACTGCGCTTTGAATATGATATCCATTCCCTGGTAAAGGCCTTTTATCCGGCGGAAACGGTGAAGGTTTTTAAAGAGGGGACGAAGGATCTGGTTTCCGATGGGGAGAATCCGGAGATTTCCGTGGACTTCGCAGCGGACCGGATCCGCATCCGGGTGGACGGGCAGGAGGTGCAGACGGCCCTCAGCCGCCCGGAGGAAAAAAATGTGGTGAAAAATGAGCTGAAGCAGCTCCTTTACCGGATGCTTTCCGCGAAAACGGGAAAGAAGCTTCCCTGGGGAAGCCTGACCGGCATCCGTCCGGCCAAGATCGCCATGCAGCATCTGGAGGAAGGGAAGAGCCGGGAGGAGATCCTTTCTTATATGGAAGAAACCTATTACTGCAGCAGGGAAAAGGCGGAGCTGGCTCTGGACATCGCCTGCAGGGAGCGGGAGATTTTAAAGGACATCCATTATGAAAAGGGCTACAGCCTGTATGTGGGGATCCCCTTCTGCCCCACCACCTGCCTGTACTGTTCCTTTACTTCCTTCCCCATCGCTCTCTGGCGGGAAAGGGTGGAGGAATATCTGGACGCCCTGGAAAAGGAAATGGATTTCGTGCGGGAGACCTTTCAGGATAAAGTTCTGGACAGCGTGTACATCGGCGGAGGCACCCCCACCACGCTGGAGCCGGACCAGTTAAGGAGGCTTCTGTCCCGGCTGCGGGAAACCTTTGATTTTTCGCAGGTGAAGGAATTCACCGTGGAGGCGGGACGGGCGGACAGCATCACGGCGGACAAGCTGCGGGTGCTGAAGGAGTTCGGCGTGACCCGGATTTCCGTGAATCCCCAGACCATGAACCAGAAGACCCTGGACCTGATCGGCCGCAGGGCTACCGTGGAGCAGGTGAAGGAAGCCTTTTATCTGGCCAGGCAGGAGGGCTTTGCCAACATCAACATGGATCTGATCCTGGGCCTGCCCGGAGAGGACATCCCGGAGGTAAGCCATACCATGGAAGAGATTAAGAAGCTGTCTCCGGACAGCCTGACCGTCCACTCCCTGGCGGTGAAGAAGGCCTCGAAAATGATGCAGTGGATCGAAAAGAACGGGCTGGGGCTTCTGCACAATACGGAGGAGACCGTTCAACTGGCGGCGCGGGCCGCTGCGGAAATGAACCTGCATCCTTACTATCTGTACCGGCAGAAGAACATGACCGGGAACCTGGAAAATGTGGGCTATGCCAGGGAAGGCTGCTACGGGCTATACAACATTTTAATTATGGAAGAAAAGCAGTCCATCATGGCCATCGGGGCCGGGACCATCTCCAAGGCGGTCCATCCGGACGGGCGCATCGAGCGGTGCGAGAATGTGAAGGAGCTGCCTCTGTATCTGGAAAAGATCGACGAGATGATCGAACGGAAGCGCAGGCTGTTTGCGGGGCTGTAAAGAGCTCCGGCAGCCTTGAAAGGATAAGAAGGGCGGGAAGCTGCCGGGGGATCCGATGGCTTCCGCCGGAAAGAGAGGGAAAAGGAATGAAGTTATGGTATGACAGACCGGCGCAGTACTGGCATGAGGCGCTGCCGGTGGGAAACGGCAGGCTGGGGGGCATGGTGCATGGCAGGGCGGCCGAAGAGATGATCCAGTTAAACGAGGACAGCATCTGGAGCGGGAAGCATCTGGACAGGATCAATCCGGACGCGAAGGAAAACCTGCCCGTGATCCGCAGGCTGATCCGGGAAGGCCGGGTGGAGGAGGCGCAGCAGCTTGCCATGTACGCCCTTTCCGGGACGCCCAATTCCCAGCGCTCCTATCAGACCGCGGGGGAATGGTATCTGAAGATGCGGCACGGGGCGGACGTGAAGGATTACAGAAGGGAGCTGGATCTGGAAACGGGGATTGCGGGCGTGTCCTATACCGTGGACGGCGTGCGCTACCAGCGCAGCCTCTATGCGTCCTTCCCGGACCAGTGCATGGTGATGGAGCTGAAAACGCAGGACGACGTCCCTTTTTCCTTCGACTGCCTTCTGGGACGCTGCCATAACGCCACGGACGAGGCGGGAAAATGGGCGGAAGATACCATCGGCTTTGTGGTGGACGGCGGGAAAGACGGGATTTCCTTCGCGGCGGCCCTGTCCGTGAAAACGGAGGGCGGAACGGTCGCGGTCATCGGGGAGCATCTTCTCGTAAGGGACGCGAAGCGGGCATGGGTGTATCTGGATATCGAGACCAGCTTCCGGGGCGCGGATTACAGGGAGCGCTGCCTGGAGCGGATCCACGCGGCGGCCTCCCGGGAGGAAAAGGAGCTGCGCGCGGCGCACATCCGGGATTTTTCCGCCCTGTTTGACCGGCTGAAGCTTTCTTTTTCCCTGACGGAGGGAGAAAAGGAGAAGCTTCCCACGGACGAGCGGCTGAGACGGGTCCAGGCGGGAGAACGGGATATGGGGCTGATGGAGCTGTATTTTCAGTACGGCAGATACCTTCTCATCTCCTCCAGCCGGCCGGGAAGCCTGCCCGCGAACCTGCAGGGGATCTGGAACGACAAGCTCTATCCGGTATGGGAAAGCAAATTTACGATCAACATCAACACCGAGATGAACTACTGGATCGCGGGCAGCGGGAACCTGAGCGAATGCCAGCTACCGCTGTTTGATCTGCTGGAACGGGTCAAGGAAAGCGGGAAGGAAACGGCGGAAAGGATGTACGGCTGCAGGGGCAGCGTGGCGCATCACAATACGGACCTGTACGGGGATACCGCGCCGCAGGATCACTGCATCACCTCCACCTTCTGGGTCATGGGGGAAGCCTGGCTTGCGACCCATATCTGGGAGCAGTATCTGTATACCGGGGACGAGGCGTTCCTGCGGGAGCATTTTGACGTGCTGGAGCAGTGCGTGCTCTTCTTCTACGACTTCCTGACCGAAGGAGAGGACGGCAGCCTGGTGACCTCGCCCTCCATGTCGCCGGAAAATACCTACCGGAGGGCGGACGGCACGCTGGGCGTGCTCTGCGAGAGCGCGGCGATGGATACGGAGATCCTGCTGGAGCTGTTCTCCTGCTATATCAACGCCTGCCGGACGCTTCATCTGAAGGAGGAACGGATCAGAAAGGCGGAAGAAGTGATGGCCCGTTTCCCGAAGCTGAAGATCGGAAAACACGGGCAACTGATGGAGTGGATGGAGGACTATGAAGAGCCGGAGCCGGGACACCGGCACATTTCCCATGTGTACGGCGTTTATCCGGGCAGCTCCATTTCCTGGGAAAAGACGAGGGAGCTGATGGAGGCCGCGAAGGTGACGCTCGAGAGGCGTCTGGCAAACGGCGGCGGCCATACCGGCTGGTCCAGGGCGTGGATCATCGGCCTGTGGACCCGCTTCCGGGAGGGAAAGAAAGCCTTTGAAAATCTGCAGGCGATCCTTACCATGGGAACCTATCCGAATCTGATGGACAACCATCCGCTTGGGGAGTTCGGCTATGTCTTCCAGATCGACGGCAATCTGGGAGCCTCCGCGGCGGTCCTGGAGATGCTTGCCTACAGCAGGCCGGAGCGGCTGGAGCTTCTGCCGGCCATTACGGAGGAGACCGCGGGCGGCAGCCTGAGCGGGATGGGCTTAAGAAGCGGCGGCACGCTTTCCATGGAGTGGAAGGACGGGAAGGTCGTATGGTACCGGATCCTGCCCGGAAGGGACTGCGTGCTTGAGTTTTACGCGAACGGAAAGAAGGAGCGGGCAGAGCTTCGCGCGGGCGTGGAATTCTGCAGGAACATGGAATGACGGCAGGCCGCCTGTCGGCGGTTTGGGGCCGGGCGGCTATGGATCAGGCGGTTTTGAGCCGGGCGGCGTTGAACCGGACGGCCGCGGGAGGCGGCCGCCCGGTTGGAACGGAGAGAGCGTATGAGAAAGAGCAGGATCAGGAGAGGAATCTACGAGAAGGGGAAGCAGAATAAAATATTTCGGTTTTATCTGCTGACCTATCTGACCGTGCTGTTCGTCCCAATGATCATTTCCTGCCTGTATTATATCAATATGCTGCGTCTGATCGCAGAGGACGACAGGAAGGAGAAGGAAACGGAGCTTACGCATGCGGCCGTCCTGGTGGATAACAAGCTGGACGAGCTGGAGGATCTGGGGGATACCATCGCGACGAATTCCTATGTGAATTCGTTCCGCAGCAGGAGCGGCGTATTCGATTATCCCAACAGCTACCGGGTGTATGAACTGTGCGCCTCCCTGCCGGATCTGTATCAGGTCGGCCAGTCTGTTTTTGAGTATTTTATCTTTTTCGATAAAAGCGAGACGGT
>DWUW01000266.1 GCA_019120525.1 Candidatus Eisenbergiella stercorigallinarum
GAAAGGAGATTTCCATGAAACTTCTGATCCGAAAATTCATATCCATGATCGTCACCGTTCTGGCAGTGGCCTTTCTGGTTTTTCTGGCTTTCGATGTGATTCCGGGAGATCCGGCTACGGCGCAGCTGGGAACACAGGCCACGCCGGAACGGGTGGAGGCGCTGCGGGAGGAGATGGGCTTAAACCGGCCCTTCCCGGTGCGTTTCGGAGAGTGGCTGTTTAACATGCTGCGGGGCAGCATGGGAACCTCCTACAGCTATGGAACGCCGGTTTCCTCTCTGGTGGGGGATAAGATTCCCATCACCCTGACCCTGACGCTTATGGCCTTTTTGATCATGCTGGCCGTTTCCATACCGTTTGGCCTGTATACCGCGAGGCACGAGGGCGGAGCGGCAGACCGCGTCATCATGGCTGTCAATCAGGTGATTATGGCGGTGCCGCCTTTCTTTTCCGGCATCCTGATTACGCTTTTGTTCGGCCTGATCCTGCGCCTGTTCACGCCGGGCGGCTTTGTTTCCTATACGCAGAGCATTCCCGGATTTGTGGGCTATCTGTTTTTTCCGGCCCTGGCCATCGCTCTTCCCAGGGCGGCCATGACCGTGAAGCTGTTGAGGAGCTGCCTGTGCGCCGAAAAACGGCTGGATTATGCCAGAACCGCCTACAGCCGGGGAAACAGCACGAAGGAGGTCATGTACCGCCATCTTCTGAAAAACGCCATGATTCCGGTGATCACCTTCCTTGGCATGACGCTTTCCGACATGGTCGCGGGAAGCATCGTGATCGAGCAGGTTTTCAATATTCCGGGACTGGGACGGATCCTTCTGACCTCCATCTCTAACCGGGACTATCCGGTGGTGGAGGCGATCATCGTATTGCTGGCGTTTCTGGTTATTTTCATTAATTTCGTCGTGGATTGCGTCTATCGGAAGGTGGACCCGAGAGTGCGGGTGGAATAAACAGGGAAGAGTGCAATGGAGAGAATGAAGAGAAAAAATTTCAATCTGATCTGCGGCGGCGCGCTCACCCTCTTTGTCCTTCTCTTCGTCGGGGCGGGCTTTCTGTGGACGCCCTGGGATCCGAACGCCATGGATGAGACGGCCCGCTTCGCGGGGATGAGCCCCGTTCATCCCTTTGGCTGCGACAACTTCGGAAGGGATCTTCTGAGCCGGGTGATGAAGGGCGGCGGAATGACGTTTCTCATCGCGGCGGCGACGGTTGCCATCGGCACCTTTTTCGGCGTGCTGATCGGCGCGTTCACCGGATATTTCGGAGGCTGGCTGGACGAGGTGCTGATGCGCGTCAACGATGTGCTGTTCGCCTTTCCCGGCATTCTGCTGGCGCTGGTATTCATCAGCGTTTTGGGACCGGGGAAGGGAAACGTGATTCTGGCGCTGGGCGTGGCGTTCATCCCCAGCTTTGCAAGGATCGTGCGCGGCGAATTCATCCGCTGCAAAAATATGGATTACGTTAAGCTGGCAAGGCTTGCCGGGGCGGGGAGCCTGCGCGTCATGTTCGTCCATATCCTGCCGAATACCATACAGGTCCTCCTGCCCGCCGTGATGATTGGCTTTAACAACGCGGTGCTGGCGGAGGCGGGCATGAGCTATCTGGGAATCGGCGTACAGCCGCCGGATTCCAGCCTGGGAAGGATGCTTTCGGAATCCCAGAGCTATCTGTTCACCTCGCCGGGCTCCGCCCTGTTCCCGGGACTGTTCCTCGTGCTCATGGTGCTCGGCTTCAGCCTGCTGGCGGACGGACTCAGGGAAAAGAACGCATAAAAAGGAGACGTGGGCTATGCTGGATGTGATCGATCTGAACCTGGTATTTTCCGATCATCTGATCCCGGAAACGGTGGTACATCATCTGAACCTGCATATGGACGAGGGAGACCTGGTGGGGCTTGTCGGGGAGTCCGGCTCCGGAAAATCCATGACGGCCCTGGCCATCGCGGGGCTCCTTTCCAGGCATGACATGAAAAAAACGGGGCAGATCCTGTTTCGGGGAACCGATCTGTTAACCTGTCCGAGGGCAAAACTGCGCGCCCTTCAGGGAGATGAGATCGGAATCGTGTTTCAGGAGCCGCAGACCTCCTTAAATCCGGTATACCGGGTGGGATGGCAGGTGGAGGAAAGCCTGCGCATTCACAGGCCGAAAATGACCCCGGCAGAGCGAAGGAGACAGGCGCTTTCGATGCTTCAGGCGGTGGAGCTTCCTGATCCGGAACGGATCTATGCCTCTTATCCGCATCAGCTCTCCGGCGGCCAGCGTCAGCGTGTCATGATCGCGGCGGCCATGATCTGTTCCCCGTCTCTTCTGATCGCGGACGAGCCGACCACGGCTCTGGATGTGACGGTCCAGCTTTCCATCGTGAAGCTTCTCGCGAGGCTTGCCCGGGAAAAGAAGACGGCCATCCTGTTCATCTCTCATGATCTGAGCCTGGTGAAGCGGCTGTGTGAGCGGATCGTGGTGATGAAGGACGGAAAAGTGGTGGAGGAAGGGGCTACGGAGCAGATTTATGCCCATCCGAAGGAGGAATACACCAGAAGGCTGATCGCGTCGATTCCAAGAATCGAAAGAAAGGGACGCGTTCCGGAAGGAAAGGAGGGCGCGGAGTGAAACGGACGTTAGACAGCGCGTTCCGGAAGGACTGCGTTTCAGAAGAGAATATCCTGGAGGTGGAAGGGCTTCGCGTTTCCTATGACCATCACGGGAGCGGACTTT
>DWUW01000267.1 GCA_019120525.1 Candidatus Eisenbergiella stercorigallinarum
GCATCAGCTCCGGCCTCGCGCCGCGGAAGGCATAGATGGACTGATCATCGTCCCCCACCACGAACAGGTTGTTCTCCGGCAGGGCAAGCATGCGCAGGACCTCATACTGCATGGCGTTGATGTCCTGAAATTCATCCACCAGAATATACCGGAACTTTTTCTGCCAGGCCGCAAGAATATCCGGATACTGCAAAAAAAGATCCCGGCATTGCAGCACCATGTCGTCAAAATCCAGCTTCCGCCGCTCCTTCGCTTCTCTGTTGTAGGCGGAATAGACGGAAAGGAACTGTTCCGCGGACAGCGCGCCGGCCTGCGGCATCTCTCCCGCTTCGTCCGCAGCCTTCCCGGGATGACCCGCGCGGCCGGTTTCCGGGCCGCCGTCGTTCTTGCAGCGGCTGATCTGATTCAGAAGGATCTCCAACTGGTCCTCGTCCATGGCAGGAAGACCCTTCTGCCGGAACAGGACGGTTTTTAACAGCTCTCTTTTTTCATGTTCGGATAGAATATTACCGGACTGGTAATGATAAGCGCTTTTCAGAATGTGATAATAGATGGCGTGGAAGGTTCCGAAGTTCACCGGATAGAACTTTCCTTCCGTCAGGCGCAGGAACCTGCCTTTCATTTCATCGGCAGCCGCCCTGGTAAAAGTGATGACCAGAATGGAATCGGGCTCTGCCCCGCCCTCCTCGATCAGGCAGCGGACGCGCTGCGTGATGGTGTAGGTCTTTCCGGAGCCGGGACCCGCGAGGACGAGCATCGGCCCGTCCCGATGGGCGATGGCTTCCGCCTGGCCGGGGTTGGCGGTGGAGGCTGGCCGGCCGGATATGGCAGAGACGGCCGGCCCGCCAGGAACGTTTCCTCCCGGTTCCGGTATCCGGGACGGGTCGGCTGGCCGCACGGAAGCCTGTCCCGCCGGCGCAGCCTTTTTCCCCTTATCCAGAAGATCAGCCATTCAGGCTGCCCTGCAGCATCTGAATTCCGGTACGGATGCGCGCGAGGGACTCTTCCTTTCCAAGGATCTCCATGATCTCCGTGGCTCCGGCGGGGGTCATCTGCCTGCCGGACACGGCGGTACGGATGGGCCACATGACGTAGCCGTTCTTGCAGCCTTTTTTCTCCACATAGGAAAGAAGCATCGCGTAAAGCGCGTCATTGGAGTAATCCTCCTGCTCCTCCAGAAGGGGAAGCACCTCTGAGAGCACCTCCAGAGAGCTTTCCTGCGTGGTCTTCATCTTTTTATGCGCGTACATGGACACGTCATATTCCGGCAGCGTCTCAAAGAAGTCCACCATGTCCACGATGTCGGGAAAGATCTCGATCCTGGTCTTGACCATTCCCGCGATCTTCTTCAGATCCAGATTCTTTTTGATCGCCTGCTTCAGATAGGGCTCCGCCATTTCATAAAAACGGTCAAAATCCATGGCCTTGATGTATTCGCCGTTCATCCATTTCAGCTTGGTGTAGTCGAACACCGCCGGGGATTTGGACATATGGTGATAGTCAAACTCCCGGATCAGCTCGTCCATGGACAGGATCTCCTGATTATTCTCCGGGCTCCATCCAAGCAGCGCGACGAAATTCACGATGGCCTCCGTCAGGAAGCCCTGATCCACCAGGTCCTCATAGGAGGAATGTCCGCAGCGCTTGGACAGCTTGTGGTGCTCCTCATCCGTGATCAGCGGGCAGTGCACGTAAACGGGCACCTCCCAGCCAAAGGCCTCATACAGGCGGTTGTACTTCGGAGAGGAGGACAGATACTCGTTCCCTCTCACCACATGGGTGATCCCCATCAGATGGTCGTCCACCACGTTCGCGAAGTTGTAGGTGGGATAGCCGTCGGACTTGATCAGGATCATATCGTCCAGCTCCGCATTGTCCACGGTGATGTCCCCGTAGATCTCGTCGTGGAAGGTGGTGGTCCCTTCCGTGGGATTGTTCTGGCGGATCACGTAGGGAACGCCCGCCGCGAGCTTTTCTTCCACTTCTTCCTTCGACAGATGCAGGCAGTGCTTGTCATAGACGTTGATCTCCTTGCCCGCCACGGTGCGGGTCAGGGTGGCAAGGCGCTCCTTGTCGCAGAAGCAGTAATAGGCCTCTCCCTTTTCGATCAGCTTTTTGGCGTATTCCAGATAGATGCCCTGCTTCTGGCGCTCGCTCTGGACATAAGGGCCCACGCCCCCGTCCTTGTCCGGCCCCTCATCGTGGACGAGCCCCGTCTTCTGAAGCGTCCTGTAGATGATGTCCACAGCCCCCTCCACATATCTTTCCTGGTCCGTATCCTCAATGCGCAGGATGAAATCGCCGCCCTCGTGCTTCGCGATCAGATACGCATACAGCGCGGTACGCAGATTTCCCACGTGCATTCTGCCCGTGGGACTGGGTGCAAAACGTGTTCTTATTTTCATTCTCATCGATTCCTTTCCGGCCCGCCCGGATCATCCCGGACGGCGTCATATATCCATCAGTTTAAGCAAATCAGGGCGGTTTGTCAATCGGGATTTGCGGGTATGCGGGT
>DWUW01000268.1 GCA_019120525.1 Candidatus Eisenbergiella stercorigallinarum
GTTTCCCGCTGGACGCCCCGCCGGGGCGGCCCGCCTTCCGCCTGAAGGGGATCTGTCTGTATGCGGTCTGCCTGCATGCAGCCCGCCAGCATATGGTCCGTCTGCATGTCTTCCGCCTGCAGGATCGCTCCTGCCGTCTGTTCTGTCCGCATCTTTCCCTCCGTTTCCGCCGGTATCCCATCGGCATCCCGGCCGCTCCCACTGCCGTCCTGCCCGTTCCAAAATACCAAAACGGGAAACAATCATACAATGACAGGAAACAAAAAATATAGAACAAAATCCCCGTTTTTTCTAAAATGATAACCATCAAAGCCATTTTAGCGGATGCAAAAAGCAAATGCAAGAAGGACTCATAAAAAGAAGGAGGAACCTATGGTAAAGATTACTTTTCTGGGGGCGGGAAGCACCGTGTTTGCAAGGAACGTGCTGGGAGACTGCATGTGCACGCCGGTGCTTCAGGACGCGGAGATCGCGCTTTACGACATTGACGCGAAGCGGCTGGAGGAATCGGAGATCATCCTTCGCGCCATCAATCAGAATGTGAACGAAGGACGGGCACGGATCGCCACGTACCTGGGAGCGGAGAACCGGAAAGCGGCGCTGAAGGACGCGGATTTCGTAGTGAACGCCATTCAGGTAGGAGGCTATGAGCCCTGCACGGTGACGGATTTTGAGATCCCGAAGAAGTACGGCCTCAGGCAGACCATCGGCGATACCCTGGGTATCGGCGGGATCATGCGCGGGCTGCGCACCATCCCTGTGATGGAGGATTTCGCAAGGGATATGGAGGAGGTATGCCCCAATACGCTGTTTTTGAACTACACCAATCCCATGGCGATCCTCAGCGGCTACATGCAGAGATATACGAAGGTCCGTACCGTTGGCCTCTGCCACAGCGTGCAGGTGTGTACGGAGACGATCCTGAAGGGGCTGGGCATGGAGGATAAGCTGGAGGGAGCGACGGACTTCATCGCCGGCATCAATCATATGGCATGGCTTCTGGATGTGCGGGATAAGGACGGCAACGACCTGTATCCGGAGATCAGACGCCGCGCCCTTGAGAAAAACGCGTCTGAAAAGCACGGGGATATGATCCGCTATGAATATATCCGCAATCTGGGCTATTACTGCACCGAGTCCAGCGAGCATAACGCCGAATACAATCCTTTCTATATCAAGAGCCGTTATCCGGAGCTGATCGACCGCTACAATATTCCGCTGGACGAGTACCCCAGACGCTGTGTCAAGCAGATCGCGGACTGGGAGGAGGAAAAGAGGAATATCCTCAACGACGGCAAGGTGACGCATGAGCGTTCCAGAGAATATGCTTCCTATATCATGGAGGCCGTGGTGACCAACCGGCCTTATCAGATCGGCGGCAATGTGCTCAATACCGGCCTGATCGACAACCTGCCTTCGGACGCCTGTGTGGAGGTGCCCTGTCTGGTGAACGCGCACGGCGTCAATCCCTGCCATGTGGGAAGGCTTCCCGTGCAGCTGGCGGCCATGAACCAGACCAATATCAACGTGCAGCTTCTGACCATCGAAGCGGCCCGTACCAGGGACAGAAACTATATTTATCAGGCGGCCATGCTGGATCCCCATACCGCGGCGGAGCTGAGCGTGGACGACATCCGCAGCATGTGCGACGAGCTGATCGAGGCCCACGGCGAATACATGGCCATGTACCGCTGAGACCGCCTTCCGCTCCGGCTACCGGGTGGGCGCGCCTGGTCCTGGGGCCGGAGCTGCTCTGCGCCTGCTTTTTGAAAAAACAGATCAATAACCGGACAAAAGCGTCCGTTTCCGTGGCTTCAGCCGTGGAGGCGGGCGCTTTCCTGCTTGCAAAAGGGGAGCGGATGCGTTAAAGTGAGTGTTGAGATATAAAAAAACCGATAATGAGGCAAAGTACCTGCCGCCCCGGGCGGCGGAATGGAGACGGATATGAAATATTTCGGAACAGACGGTTTCAGAGGCAAGGCAAACGAGGCGCTGACGGCGGATCACGCATTCCGGATCGGCAAGTTCCTTGGCTGGTATTTTACGGAAGGGGCAACGAAAAAGGCGTCGTGCGTGATCGGAAAGGATACCAGACGTTCCAGCTATATGTTTGAATATGCGCTGGCGGCGGGGCTGAGCTGGGGCGGGGCGGATGTATATCTGCTGCATGTGACCACCACGCCCAGCGTGTCCTATGTGACGAAAAGCGGGGGCTTTGATTTCGGCATCATGATCACGGCAAGCCACAATCCCTTTTATGACAACGGGATCAAGATCATTGACAGCGAAGGCTTCAAGATGGAGGAGTCCGTTCTGGAAAAGGTGGAGGAATATCTGGACGGAAAGGTGGAGATCACGGCGGCCAGAAATGACCGGATCGGCAGGATCACGGACCACATCCAGGGGAGGAATCAGTATATCAGCTATCTGACCTCCACCGCCATCCATTCCTTCCGCGGCTACCGGGTGGGCCTGGACTGCGCCAACGGCGCGGCCAGCAGCATCGCGAAGACCGTGTTCGAGATGCTCGGGGCGAAGACGTATATGATCCATAACGAGCCGGACGGCCTGAATATCAACGTGGACTGCGGTTCCACCCATGTGGAATCCCTGCAGCGCTTCGTCGCGGAAAACGGTCTGGACGTGGGCTTTGCCTTTGACGGCGACGCGGACCGCTGCTTTGCCGTGGATGAAAAAGGAAACGTCCTGGACGGGGATCTGATCCTCTATCTTTGCGCTGTGGATATGAAAGAAAAAGGAGCGCTGATCGGAAATACGGCGGTAGCTACCGTGGCCTCCAACCTGGGCGTGGAAAAGGCGCTCAACCGGGAGGGCATCCGCATGGAGCGCACACCCGTGGGGGACAAGTATGTTTCCGCCAGGATGCAGGAGGGCGGCTACAGCATCGGCGGGGAGGAATCCGGCCACATCATCTTCAGCAAGTACAGCACCACGGGGGACGGGATCCTGACGGCGATCCGGGTGATGGAGATCCTGGTGGAAAAGAAAACCCTGCCTTCCTTTTTGACCGCGGGCGTACAGCTCTTTCCCAAAGTGCAGATCAATAAGCGGGTGAAGGACGCCTCCGCCGTGCTGGAAAGGGAAGCGGTGAAGCAGGCGGTAAGACAGGCGGAGGAGGAGCTTGGGGAAACCGGGCGGGTGCTGATCCGAAAGAGCGGGACGGAGCCCGTGATCCGTCTGATCGTGGAGGCGGACGAGGAGGAAAAATGCCGCAGGCTTGCGGAGCGGATCGCTGCGGAAATGGAAGAATAGAAGATATGGGAAGGGGAGTGTAGCAGGGGGAATGAAAAGACTTTGGGGGCTGCGGGTGAGGCTGATCGTGCTCCTGGTGATCCTGACGCTGGTTCCGATCATCCTGTTTACCGTGATCTTTCAGCTGAGGATGGTATCCTTCATGAAAAATACCCTCTGGGCGAGGATGCAGACGGGACTGGAAAAATCGGACAGGCTTCTGTCCCAGGAGCTGGAGCAGTATACGGTCCTGCTTTACGCGTTCTGTACCGACCCGGATATCCTGCAGCTGGCAGAAAGAAGCGCGGAGGGGATCGGCGGGGAGGACCGGGCCGTTTTGCAGGAACGGTTCCGGCAGATGTGCGAAAGGACGGACGGGCTGCTGGGGATTTCCGTCCGGATGCCGGACGGAGGCTGGGTCTATTACGACGCCGTTTATGATACGGCGGAGAAAAGCCCCTGGCTGGAGGACGGACCATACGGACGGGCGGAGCTGCTTTCCGGGGAAATTTCCAGACAGGGAGCGGGAAATGCGGATATTGACCTGCGGGAAATGGTGCCGCGGGTGAGCGATCTGACGAAGGAGGAGACCTATTACGGCCCGATGGCTGTATGGAGGGACGGGGGAACGAAGGAAGACCCCCTGTATTATTTTTCTGCCGGAATGGCATTTTCGGTCCGGACGGAAGAGGGAAGGGAAGATGACGCCCTGATCTGTCTCTGCGTGGATGAGAGGCGGCTGCAGGAAACGATGGAGGGGATCGGCGATGCCTTTTTTTATCTGGAAAAGGACGGGGTGATCCTCAGCGCGCCGGACGCTTCCCGCATCGGAAGGACGGTGGCGCAGGACGGGGAGCCGCTTCGCCAGTCAGGCGGCGTGCTGGACTATGGGGAGTTCCACGTGGAGCCCTACGGAGACTGCGCGACCTGTGCCATTGGAAATACTGCCTCCGGCTGGACCATGATCGAGCTGTATCCGCTGGCGGACTACCGTGCGGAGCTGAGGCAGCAGAGGCTGCTGTTTGCGCTGATGGCCGGTATCGTGGTGCTGTCCGGCGCGGGCTTTATCCTGTTTGTGACCCGTCCGCTCCTCGTGTCTGTGAACGGGATCCTGAACGGAATGAAGCAGGTGGAAAACGGGGATTATTCCGTCCGGCTGAAAAAACACCGTGGAATGTCTCTGGAAATGGAGCGGATCACGGACGGGTTCAATGCCATGGTGGGGCAGACGGAGCAGCTGATCGCCCGGGTGAGGCAGGCGGCGAAGGAGCAGAGGAGCGCGGAGATCTCCGCGCTGGAGGCCCAGATCGATCCGCATTTTCTGTATAATACACTGGATGTCATCAACTGGAAGGCGGTCGCCAGAGAGGAGTACGAGATCAGCGAGATGGTGGGGGATCTGGCGGATATCCTCCGTTACGCCATCAAGGACGCGGGCGGGATCACCACGCTTGGCAGGGAGATTGCCTGGATGAAAAAATATGTCCGGCTCCAGCAGGAAAAGCTGGGGAGCCGGGTGCAGATCTTCGGAGAGGTGTCCCGGGAGGCGGCGGGAGCGGGCATGCACAAAATGCTCCTGCAGCCGCTGGTGGAAAACAGCATCCGCCACGGATTGTCCGGAAAAGAGGGGCAGCCGATCCTAGTGATCACAGGGGAGATCCGGGACGGCCTGCTTCGTGTGACCGTGGGAGACAACGGCGCGGGAATGGAGCCGGAGCTGGTGCGGACGCTGAACGACCGGAACTACCACAGAAGAAACCATTTCGGGATTGAAAATGTAAGAAAGCGGCTGACGCTTTATTATGGGGAGACGGCAGGCCTGTCCTTTGAAAGCGAAAAGGGACAGTATACCAGAGTGACGCTGACACTGCCGGTTATGGAAGGGGAAGGGAAACATTGAAGATCATCATCGTGGAAGACGAGGCCGCGATCCGGGACGGCCTGGAGGGGATCCTGAAAAAACTGAGCCCGTCCTATGAGGTGGTCGGGAAAGCGGCCGGAGGCATGAAGGGACTGGAGCTGGCAAGAAAGTGGAAGCCGGACGTGATCCTTTTAGACATCCGCATGCCGGATATGGACGGCCTGACCATGCTTGCGCAGCTGAAAAGGGAGGGGATCAGGGCCATTGCCCTGGTCCTGACCGCCTATTCGGATTTCAGCTATGCCAGACAGGCGCTGGAGCTGGGGGTGCAGAGCTATCTGCTCAAGCCGGTCCGGATGAACGAGCTGAAGCGGGCGATGGAGCAGGCGGAAAGCAGTCTGCTCCAGAAAGAAAAGGACGCCGTGCTTCTGAGCCGGGAGAGCGTGGTGCGCGGCGCGATGACGGGAATCCTGACCCGTTCGGAGGAAACGGTCGCGGCCCTGGGAAAAAGCTACCAGATCGGAGAAAAGGAGCCGCTCGGGCTTTTTGTGGTCTGGCTGGGAGCGGGCTATGAAAAAAACAAAGGGATCACGGAGCGGATCCTGGAGGAGGTGGCCGGGCACGCGGAGGGCTTCCGCAGCGTGGTGACGAGCTTCGGGGAATATTTTCATTTTTCCATGCTCGTTTATCACATGCAGCCGGAAAAGGACTGGGAGGCTTATTTCGCGTCACGGGTGGTCCCCATGCTGGAAGCCAATACGGGAAGCCGCGCGCTGTGCGCCTGGTCGGACTGCGGCAGCATATTTGACCTTGCGGAGGCCGGAAAACGGCTCCACCGGCTTCTGGACTGGAGGCTGACATTCGGGCCCGGCGTGCTGGTTTCCGAACGCGCGGTCCGTTCGTCCCATCCCACTCCGCTGGCCTATCCGTCGGAAATGAACGTGCGGCTGAAGCGCGCGGTCATAAGGCGGAACGAAGAGGAATTCCTGGCCTGCATGAAAGAACTGACGGATGTCTGCAGGAGCGGCTGCCACGATCCCAGGCAGATCAAGGAAACGATCCTGATCTTTCTCTGGACGATCGTCAATACGGCCCGGGAATATATGGCGCTGGAAGAGAGCGGCCTGAAGCTTCAGAACGTGCTTTCCGAGGTCATGAACGCCTTTACCTGGGAAAAAATAGAGCAGATCCTGCAGGCCCTGTTCCTTCTTGTGGTAAGCAGGAAAACAGAAGGGGAAAGAACGCTGTCTCCGTTAGTCCGGAAGGCGAAGCGTCTGATCGAAGAATGCTACGCGAGCCAGATTACTCTGGAGGAGGCCGCGAGACAGCTTGCCGTTTCACCGGAATATCTGAGCCGCCAGTATAAGAGGGAGACCGGCCTTGCCTTCACGGAAGACCTGCGGCGCGTCAAGGTGGAAAAGGTGAAGACCCTGCTTCTTGGAACCACGCTGAACCTGACCCGGATCGCTGCCATGACCGGCTTTTCGGATCCCAAATACATGAGCAGGGTGTTTAAGGAAGAGGTGGGCGTCCTCCCTGCGGAGTACCGGCAGATGGGCACATGAATACTTTAGCGAAGCACCGCGGATTTGTGCAAAAAATTCCACTTTTCTTAAAAAATTCCCCCTGACAGAAACCATTTTTTCCGATATGATGTTATTCGTAAAGAAAACGGGAAGGTATTTTGGAAATCGGAGGAATGTACAAATGGATTCTGTAAAGATCTACCTGAAGACTCCGGAGGAAGCGGAGAACTTTGTCCAGACTATGAGGCAGTTTGAGGGGGAATACGACCTGACCCTGGGAAGCGTTACAGTGGATGCCAAATCCATTCTCGGCGTATTCGCCCTTGGGATCGGTAAGGAATTTGAGCTTATCTTCGTGAATCCGAAGGAAGAACGGGATGATGTGCTCAATGCGGTGAGAGATTACCGCGTGGCGGCCTGACGCCGCGGCGTGAGCCCCCTGGATCATAATGGTGGAGGAAACGGCCCTGTTTCCGGAGAGAAAGCTCCGGAGACGGGGCCGTTTCCGCCCCGGTATAGAAAAAAAGAATGCCGTTCCATTTGTGATAAGTATTTGCTATTTTTTATAAGCCGTTTTATACTACATTACGAAATAAAAAGAAAAAGCGGAAGGAAGTGAACATAAGCCATGACAGGAAACAGGATCCTGGATCTGATGCTGGAATCCTTCGGGACGATCCTCCTGCCGGGTCTGACCATGACCCTGCCTCTGACGGCGATCTCCTTTGCGCTCGCGCTTGTGATCGCGGTGATCACCGCGCTGGTGCAGTTTGCGGATATCGGCGGGCTGAAGCAGCTCGCGCGCTTTTATGTGTGGGTGATCCGGGGAACGCCCCTTCTGGTACAGCTTTTCGTCGTGTTTTACGGTCTGCCGAACGTGGGCATCCTGATCGACCCCTTCCCGGCGGCCATTCTGGTGTTTTCCATCAACCAGGGCGCGTACTGCTCGGAAACCATCCGGGCGGCTCTGGAATCCGTGCCTGCCGGACAGATGGAGGCCGGACAGTGCGTGGGCATGAGCTACCTGCAGATCATCCGCAGGATCATCCTGCCCCAGGCCATGCGCACCGCGTTCCCTCCCCTGTCCAATTCCCTCATCGGCCTGGTGAAGGATACCTCCCTGGCCGCTAATATCACAGTGGTGGAAATGTTCATGGCGACCCAGAGGATCGTAGCGCGTACCTTTGAATCCCTTGCCCTTTACATAGAAGTCGGCCTGGTCTACCTGCTGTTCTGCACGGTCCTGACGAAGCTGCAGAGGATCGGGGAGAAGAAGCTGGCTTCCTACGGCGGAAAACGGAGGTGACGGTATGGAAAACGACAGAATGCTCCAGGTACGGGGAATCCGGAAGTCCTTCGACGGAACGGAGGTTTTAAAAGGCGTGGATCTGACGGTGAACCGGGGAGACGTGATCGCTGTCGTGGGCCCCAGCGGCTCGGGAAAGACCACGCTGCTTCGGTGCATGAATTTCCTGGAAACGGCGGACGCGGGAACCATGACCTTTGACGGACAGCTTTATACCTTCGGCCGCGTGAGAAAAAAGCAGATCGCCGGGCTGCGCAGGCGCACGGGCTTCGTGTTTCAGAATTACAATCTGTTCGCCAATAAGACGGCCCTGCAGAATGTCACGGAAGGGCTGATCGTGGCCCGGAAGGTCCCGAAGGAGGAAGCGGGACGCGTTGGGCGCGCGGCTCTGGACAAGGTGGGGCTTTCCGACCGGTATGACCATTATCCCTCCCAGCTGTCCGGCGGACAGCAGCAGCGCGTGGCGATCGCCCGCGCCATGGTGACGGATCCGGAGATCATCTATTTTGACGAACCCACATCGGCGCTGGATCCGGAGCTGACCGGGGAGGTGCTGGACGTCATGCGGAGCCTGGCCAGGGAGGGAAGGACCATGCTGGTGGTCACCCATGAGATGGGCTTTGCCCGAAACGTTTCCAGCCGCGTGATATTCATGGAAAACGGCGCGGTGGTGGAGGAAGCGTCCTCCGCCGACTTTTTTGAGCATCCGAAGGAAGCGCGTACGAAGGAATTCCTGCGTATGTTCCGGGACAAGGATAAAGGAGAAGAAGGAGAATGAATGGAAAAATGAGAAAAAGAGGGAAGATCAGATGGACAGGGCTGCTTCTGGCCGCCCTCCTTGCTGCCGTAAGCCTCTGCGCCTGCGGCAGTGCCGCTTCGGATGCGCAGGATGCGGCTTCTGCGCAGACTGCAGCTGCGGGGGCTTCGGCCGGGGAGTCTTCGGAGCCGGACCTGCTGGATACGGTGCTGGAGAGGGGAACGCTCATCATCGGAACGGAAGGGACCTATTCCCCCAACAGCTATCATGATGAAAGCGGAGCTCTGGTGGGCTTTGACGTGGAGGTGGCCGAAGGGATCGCGCAGCATCTCGGCGTGGAAGCGCAGTTCATGGAGGCGGAGTGGGACTCTCTGTTTGCCGCCATGGATTCCGGCCGCGTGGACATCGTGGTCAATGAAGTGGAATATTCCGAAGACCGGGCGGAAAAATATGATTTTTCCCAGCCCTATACCTACGTGCACGGAGCGCTGATGGTGGCTTCTGATAATGAAGACATCAGCGGCTTTGAGGATCTTGCGGGAAAGCGCGCGGCGCAGAACCTGACCAGCAGCTGGGGAAAGATGGCGGAGAGCTACGGTGCCGAGCTGGTGAGCGTGGATTCCGTGAGCCAGTGCGTGGAGCTTCTGCTTTCGGGCCGCGTGGATGCCACTCTGAACGCGGAAACCGCCTTTTCCAATTATCTGAGCGTCAATCCCGACGCGGCGGTAAAGATTGTGGCTGAAACCGACTCCACCACCTCCTCCCTTGTTCCGGTGCCGAAGGGGAACGAACGCTTCCTTGCGGCCGTCAATGAGGCGCTGGACGAGATGCGGGAGTCCGGAAGGCTTTCCGAGATCAGCGAAAAATATTTCGGGATCGACGTGACACAGGAAAACTGAGGTTTTGGAACGGGAGGGCATGGAAATTGACAGAAGCGTATGATTTTGACACAGCCGTTGACCGCAGGGGAACCGGCTCCCTGAAATGGGACGTGGCAGAAAACGAGCTTCCCATGTGGGTGGCGGATATGGATTTTCAGACCGCCCCCGCCGTGCGGGAAACGCTGGAGAGGCGCGCACGGCACGGCGTATTCGGCTATGCCATCGTGCCGGACGCCTGGTATGAGGCCTATATGGGCTGGTGGAAGGACCGGCACGGCCTGAAGCTGGAAAAGGACTGGCTGATCTTTTGCACCGGCGTGGTGCCGGCCATATCCAGCATGGTCCGCAAGCTGACCACCCCGGCGGAAAAGGTGCTGATCCAGACGCCGGTCTACAACATTTTTTTCAATTCGATCCTGAACAATGGCCGTCAGGTGCTGGAGAGCCCGCTGGTTTATGAAAACGGCGGCTATCGGATCGACTTCGGGGATCTGGAACGGAAGCTGTCCGACCCGCAGACTACCCTGATGATCCTCTGCAATCCGCATAATCCGGTGGGGAAGATCTGGGACAGGGATACGTTGGAGCGGATCGGCGAGCTCTGCTTCCGGCATCATGTGCGTGTCATTTCCGATGAGATCCACTGCGACCTCACCGCGCCGGGCTGCGCCTATGTGCCCTTTGCTTCGGTTTCGGAACACTGCCGGCAGATCAGCGTCACCTGCATCGCCCCCACGAAGGCCTTTAACCTGGCCGGCCTGCAGACGGCGGCGGTGGCGGTGCCCGACCCTTTCCTGCGCCATAAGGTGTGGCGCGGCCTGAACACCGACGAGGTGGCGGAGCCGAACGCCTTTGCCGTCGATGCCGCCGTTGCCGCGTTCACGCGGGGAGCGGACTGGCTGGACGCCCTGCGGGAATATGTCTTTGAAAACAAGCGCCTTACGGAAGCGTTCGTGAAAGAAGAGATCCCTGGCGTGACGGCTGTTCCCTCACAGGCCACCTACCTCTCCTGGCTGGACTGCACGGCCCTGTCCGCCCCCGCCGAAGAACTGGCTTCCTTCCTCCGGGAAAAGACGGGCCTCTACCTTTCCTCCGGCGAGCAGTACGGCGGCCAGGGAAAGTGGTTCCTGCGCCTGAACCTGGCCTGCCCCCGCGCCGTGGCTCAGGACGGCCTGCGGCGGCTGAAGGAAGGCATCCTGGCCTTTGAGGCGCGGAGAAAATAAAAATAGCGTTCCGGCCTGGACCCGGCCCGTCCATCGCCGCAGGCGGAAATAGATGCCCCGAAAGAGAAAATTGGGGCTTGCGCAAACGCTCCGTTTCTTATAGAATATAGTTGCTGTCCATAAGAAACGGAGATGTACTCAAGTGGTCGTAAGAGGTCGCACTCGAAATCCAGAAGATTTTTGAGAAGTGGAATGGATGAAAATCCTTTATTTATGCGGCTTCCGGGGCTTTTTGAAACATCCTGTTCCTGCTGTTCTATCCTCCTGTTCTTCCCATTTTCCGGAGGATAGACATATCTGGAGATATACCCAAGAGGTCGAAGGGACCGCTCTCGAAAAGCGGCAGGTCGGTGATCCCGGCGCGTGGGTTCGAATCCCACTATCTCCGTTCATTATTGGAAAGAAATATTCACACGACAGGGAATATAAAAATGTGGTAACAGGTAAATCCGTTGTTATAAGTATTTTAATGCGTGTGCGTCAGTTGCTGTTTACAGAATTCTTGCAGAAATTTTGGAAGCGGCAACTCTTTTTGTAGAAAACTCCAAATGTCCATACATATTAACCGTGGTAGAGATTTCACTGTGGCCCATCCATTCCTGCACCTGTTCGATTGGGACTTCGCTTCCCATCAGCAACGCGGCAGTTGTATGGCGTAAATCATGGAAACGGATATGCCGCAGATTATTTTTTTCAAGGAACTTTCTGAACGCATCCGTTAAATAGCTCGGTTTCATAAGGTTCCCGACAGCGTCTACGAAAACGTATCCCAGATTTTCCGTATTATAGGATCGGCCGCACAATTTTCGATTTTCTTCCTGTTCGGCCTTTAGCGCTAGAAGTTTTGCTTTGATAACAGAAACAAGAGGGTACGTGCGAACACTGGAATCTGTTTTCCCCCTTTCCTTCTTAACAAGAACTTTTTTGCCTTTAACCCTGCATTCTGTCACGGTATTTCGCATCGAAAAGAAGTCATTATTAAAATCAATGAAAGGCCATTTGAGCCCGATGACTTCGCTTCGGCGTAGGGAATAGAAACAGGCCATTACAACAGCAAGTTCCAGTCTGGGATCATCGGCAAAACCAAACATTTCCTTGACCTCTACATCCGAATAGTAATCCCCCTTAAATTTGGGGCCTTTTGGGAATAATATCCCATCAGAGGGATTCGACGTAATCCAATGCCGGTCTTTGGCATAATTTAGCGCATTATGTATGGCAGCGTGATAATGTTTGACTGTTGATACTTTGACCCTTTCAAGCTGCTCCATATAAAAGGCTTTGATGTCATCCTGTGTCAGTTCACACAGCTTAAACACATGCCTGGAGAAATAGGGACGAATCGGAAAATTGATATTTGTCTCATAACCGGCATAGGTCGAGAGTTCATTGGTTCTCTGTTCCAACGTCTGTTCTGTGGCCAGCTTATATTTATAGTCAAGCCAAACATCAAGAAAATCAACGAAATCCATCTCAGGGCCAGGACCTGCTTTTATATTTCTTTTCAGCGTAAC
>DWUW01000269.1 GCA_019120525.1 Candidatus Eisenbergiella stercorigallinarum
CAATTCCAACCCGGCCACCATCATGACGGATAAGGATATCGCGGACAAGGTATACATCGAGCCGCTGACCGTGAAGGTACTGGAGCAGATCATTGAAAAGGAAAAGCCGGACAGCATCCTGCCTACCCTGGGCGGACAGGCCGGGCTGAACCTGGGAATGGAGCTGGATGAATCCGGCTTCCTGGCCTCCCACAACGTGAAGCTCCTTGGAACCACCTCGAAGACCATCCGCAAGGCGGAGGACAGGCAGGAATTCAAGGATACCATGGAAAAGATCGGCGAGCCTTGCGCGCCTTCCCTGGTGGTGACAAACATTGAGGATGGCGTGGCCTTCGCTTCGAAGATCGGCTATCCGGTGGTGCTTCGCCCCGCCTATACGCTGGGCGGAAGCGGCGGCGGCATCGCACATAACCAGATGGAGCTGGAGGAGATCCTGGCAAACGGTCTGCGCCTTTCCCGCGTGGGCGAGGTTCTGGTGGAGCGCTGTATCGCGGGCTGGAAGGAAATCGAGTACGAGGTGATGCGCGACAGCGCGGGAAACTGCATCACGGTCTGCAACATGGAAAACATCGATCCGGTCGGCGTGCACACCGGAGACAGCATCGTGGTGGCGCCCTCCCAGACCCTGAGCGACAAGGAATATCAGATGTTAAGGAGCGCTGCTCTTAACATCATCGACGAGCTTCAGATCACGGGAGGCTGCAACGTACAGTTCGCCCTGCATCCCACCAGCTTTGAATACTGCGTCATCGAGGTGAATCCCCGTGTGAGCCGTTCCTCCGCCCTGGCGAGCAAGGCCACCGGGTATCCCATCGCCAAGGTGGCGGCCAAGATCGCCCTGGGCTATACTCTGGATGAGATCAAAAACGCGATTACAGGAAAGACCTACGCCAGCTTCGAGCCTGCGCTTGACTACTGCGTGGTGAAAATGCCCCGTCTGCCCTTTGATAAATTCATCACCGCCAAGAGAACCCTCACCACCCAGATGAAGGCCACCGGCGAGGTGATGAGCATCTGCACCAGCTTTGAAGGGGCGCTGATGAAGGCCATCCGTTCTCTGGAGCAGCATGTGGACTGCCTGAGAAGCTATGATTTTACCGCTCTGTCCGCGGAGGAGCTGAAGGAGCGCCTGAAAAAGGTGGACGACCAGCGGATCTGGGTGATTGCGGAAGCCCTGCGGAAAGGGCTGGATTATGAGACGATCCACGAGATCACCATGGTGGATGAGTGGTTCATCGACAAGATCGCCGTTCTGGTGAAAATGGAAGCGGCGCTGGAGAAGGGGCCGCTGACCCCGGAGCTTCTGCGGGAGGCGAAGCGTCTGGAGTTTCCGGACAACGTGATCAGCCGCCTGTCCGGAATGCCGGAGGGAGAGATCAAAGCGCTGCGTCTGGAAAACGGTATCACGGCAGCCTATAAAATGGTGGATACCTGCGCCGCCGAGTTCGCGGCAAGCACCCCTTATTACTATTCCGTATACGGCGGGGAAAACGAGGCGGAGGAATCCAGAAGCGGCCAGCTCCGTCCGGACGGCACCGTCTGCCCGAAGAAGGTGCTGGTGCTGGGAAGCGGCCCCATCCGCATCGGGCAGGGAATCGAATTCGATTACTGCTCCGTCCACGCTACCTGGGCTTTTTCCAAAGCGGGCTATGAGACGGTCATCATCAACAACAATCCGGAGACCGTGAGCACGGACTTCGACATCGCGGACAAGCTGTATTTTGAGCCGCTGACGCCGGAGGATGTGGAGAACGTGGTGAACATCGAGCATCCTGACGGAGCGGTGGTGCAGTTCGGCGGCCAGACCGCCATCAAGCTGACCGAAAGCCTGATGAAAATGGGCGTCCCGATCCTGGGAACCAGCGCGGAAAACGTGGACGCGGCGGAGGATCGTGAGCTGTTCGACAAGATCCTGGAGGAATGCGAAATTCCCCGTCCCAGCGGCGGCACCGTCTATACGGCGGAAGAAGCGAAGGCTGTGGCAAACCGTCTGGGCTATCCCGTGCTGGTGCGCCCTTCCTACGTGCTGGGCGGCCAGGGCATGCAGATCGCCATTTCCGATCAGGAAATCGAGGAATTCATGGCCATCATCAACCGCATCGCCCAGGATCACCCCATTCTGGTGGACAAGTACCTGCAGGGAAAGGAAATGGAGGTGGACGCGGTCTGCGACGGCACCGACATCCTGATCCCCGGCCTGATGGAGCATGTGGAGAGGGCGGGCGTGCATTCCGGAGACAGCATCTCCGTTTACCCCGCCCAGACCGTCAGTGAGAACGTGAAGAAGACCATCGCCGAGTACACCAGACGGCTGGCAAAATCCCTGCACGTCATCGGCCTGATCAACATCCAGTTCATCGTGGTGGGAGAAGAGGTTTACGTGATCGAGGTCAATCCCCGTTCCTCCAGAACGGTGCCCTATATCAGCAAGGTGACGGGCATTCCGATCGTGGATCTTGCCGCCGCGGTGATCACCGGAAAGAAAATCAGGGAGCTCGGCTATGAGTCCGGCCTGCAGCCGGAATCCGAGTACGTGGCGGTAAAGATGCCCGTATTCTCCTTTGAAAAAATCCGCGGCGCGGAGATCAGCCTGGGGCCGGAGATGAAGTCCACCGGCGAATGCCTCGGCGTGGCGAAGACCTTTAACGAAGCGCTTTACAAGGCGTTCCTTGGCGCGGGCGTGGACCTTCCGAAGCATAAGCGGATGATCATCACCGTGAGGGACGCAGATAAGGGCGAAGCCATCGAGATCGCCCGCCGTTTTGAGAAGCTGGGCTACATCATCTATGCCACCAGAAGCACGGCCGACGCGCTGAATGAAGCCGGCGTAAAGGCGAGAAAGGTCAACAAGATCAATCAGGAATCCCCTACGGTCATGGACCTGATCCTGGGCCACCGGATCGATCTGGTCATCGACACGCCCACCCAGGGACGCGACAAATCCAGAGACGGCTTCCTGATCCGCCGTACCTCCATCGAGACCGGCGTGAACTGCCTGACCAGCCTGGATACGGCGAGGGCACTGGTGGGAAGCCTGGAAACGAAGATGAAGACAGGTCAGCTTTCCATCGTGGATATCGCCGAGCTGGACCGCGAGAAGGCGCAGGAACATGCAGAATAAGGAATGCGGAACGCCGCAGGGAAAACGGGCAGAAGCGTGCGGGCAGGAAAAACGCCGGGGAAATCGGGTCAACTACCAGAAGGAGCTGGAGAAAATCCTGAGCGCCCTGGAAGCGGAAGAGGCCTGCAGGGGCCAAAAGAAACGCCTCCTGCTGCACGCCTGCTGCGCGCCCTGCAGCAGCTATGTGCTGGAATACCTGAGAGAAACATTTGACATCACCGTGCTCTACTACAATCCCAACATCACGGAACGGGAAGAGTATGAGAAACGCTGCGCGGAGCTGAGGCGTCTGGCGGAACGGATGAACGGGGAGGCCGCCGGAAATGCGGATCGCGCGGCGCGGTGGACGGATGCCTCCCCGGACGGCGCGTGGGCTTCCGCCCTTCCTCCGGGCTACATTCTTGTGGAGGAGGGCGCCTATGAGCCGCAGCTTTTCTTTGAGGCGGCGAAGGGACTGGAGAGCCTGCCGGAGGGCGGCGAGAGATGCTTTCGCTGCTATGAACTCCGCCTGCGGGAAACCGCGAGGATCGCGGCGGAGCGGGGCTTCGACTATTTTACCACAACCCTCACCATCAGCCCGCTGAAGAACGCGGAGAAGCTGAACGAGATCGGCGGGCGCATGGCGGAGGAATACGGCGTGGCGTTCCTGCCCTCCGATTTTAAGAAAAAGAACGGCTACAGGCGTTCCGTGGAGCTGTCGGAACAATACGGGCTTTACCGCCAGGACTACTGCGGCTGCATTTTTTCCAGGGCGGAGCGGGACAGAAGGAAGGCTGCCGCACAGCAGGCGGCGGAGCAACAGGTTGCCCGTACAGCAGCCGGAGGAGAACAGGAGAAGCAGTGACAGGAAAACAGAAAGGATCGGATCGTTATGAATAAAATTCTGGATGTGATTTCCGAAGAAGTGAAGAAGGCCTTTGAGGCGGCCGGTTACGACAGGGAGCTTGGAAGGGTGACTCTCTCCAACCGTCCCGACCTGTGCGAGTACCAGTGTAACGGAAGTCTGGCGGGAGCGAAGAAATATCATAAGGCTCCCATCATGATCGCCCAGGGCGTGGCGGAGGCGCTGAAGGAAAACCCGGTATTTTCCGAAGTATCCGCCGTGGCTCCCGGCTTTTTGAACCTGAAGGTTTCGGAAAGCTTTTTAAGCGGCTATCTGAACGAGATGGCGGCGTCGGAGAAATTCGGCGTGCCGGAGCCGGAAAAGAAAGAAACCATTATTATCGACTACGGCGGACCCAACGTGGCGAAGCCGCTGCACGTGGGGCATCTTCGTTCCGCCGTGATCGGGGAAAGCATCAAGAGAATCCTGCGCTATGCGGGACATGATGTGATCGGTGACATTCATCTGGGGGACTGGGGACTGCAGAT
>DWUW01000270.1 GCA_019120525.1 Candidatus Eisenbergiella stercorigallinarum
CTGAAATATCATCTTTGAACAGTTTTTTTTACTCCGGGGGAGTGATATACTAAAAATACTGGTGTAAACGGGGATCTGACAGGGCGCGAAGGAGGGAAAGAAAATGGACAAAAATTACACGCGGATCAACGCGGAAACAATCGACAGTTGGGTGAAAAACGGGTGGGAGTGGGGAAGGTCCATCGATCACGGGACCTGGGTAAAAGCGGTTCAGGGAGACTGGAGAGTATATCTGACACCCACAAAGCCGGTTCCCAAGGACTGGTTCTGCGACATGAAGGGAGCAGGGGTGCTCGGCCTCGCCTCCGGCGGCGGCCAGCAGATGCCCATTTTTACCGCGGCGGGAGCAAAATGCACGGTGCTGGATTATTCCGAAGAGCAGCTTCGCATGGAAAAGCTGGTAGCGGACCGGGAAGGATATGAGATCGACCTGGTCCGGGCGGATATGACGAAGCCGCTGCCCTTTGCGCCGGAAAGCTTCGACTTGATTTTCCATCCGGTTTCCAACTGCTACGTGGAGGACGTGCTTCCCATCTGGCGGGAGTGCTTCCGGGTGCTGAAAAAGGGCGGGATCCTTCTGGCGGGCCTGGATAACGGGTTCAATTACCTCTTCGGAGAGGAGGAGGAGACCACGATCCGTTACCGGCTTCCCTATAATCCGCTGAAAGACGAGGCTCTGTATGAAGAATCGGTGAAAAACAACTGGGGAATCCAGTTTTCCCACACCATCGAGGAACAGATCGGCGGCCAGCTCGCGGCGGGCTTTGTCCTGAAGGATGTGTATCAGGATACGAACGGGTACGGGAAGCTGGAAGAGTATGGCGTGCCCACATTCTGGGCGACGAAAGGAGAAAAACCATGAAAACAAAAGTATGGGCACATCGGGGCGCAAGCGCGTACGCGCCGGAAAACACATTGGAGGCATTTCAGCTTGCCGTGGAGCAGAAGGCGGACGGCGTGGAGCTGGATGTGCAGATGACGAAGGACGGAAAGCTGGTGGTGATCCATGACGAGACCATCGACCGTACCAGCGGCGGCCACGGAAGAGTGATGGACTACACTCTTGCCGAACTGAAGGAAATGAAATTCAACCGGACCCATCCGGAATACGCGGACGCCACGATACCCACCCTGGCAGAGGTTTATGAGCTTCTGAAGCCTGCCGGACTGGAGATCAATGTGGAGATCAAGACCGGGATCATTTTTTACCCGGAGATCGAAGAGCGGCTGTACCGTCTGGAACTGGAAATGGGGATGGAGGGGAAGATCATCTATTCCTCCTTCAATCACTACAGCGCCATGAAGATGAAGGAACTGAATCCGGAGGCGCGGGTGGGGCTTCTCTATTCGGACGGTTTTCAGAACGTGCCCCATTATGCGGCGAAGCTGGGAGCCGACGCCCTGCATCCGGCGCTTTATAACCTGCAGTATCCGGATTTCCTGGAGGAATGCCAAAAACGCGGCCTGCTGCTGCATGTCTGGACCGTGGACAGGGAAGAGGATATCCACAGGCTCGTGGAGGCGGGAATCGACGCGGTGATCACCAACCGGCCGGATGTGGCGAGAAGGATCGTGGGATAGCGAAAAAACCGGGTGAATAGTGATTGAAACCATGAAAAATGGATGATATTATATGATATATCCCAAAAATTTCCGAAAAAATCTCAAAGAAGCAATTCCGATGCTTTGTCAGTTTTCTTTTAAAAATTATAAGATTTTTAAAAATGAGGCTTTTCTGGATTTCATAGCTGAACCAATTCGGGAGCACAGAGAAAGTCTGCTGGTTGATGAGACAGATGGGGAATGCTTTATCCCGGTTATCGCAATATATGGTCCGAATGCGGGAGGAAAGTCAACTGTTCTGGACGCGTTGAACTTCCTGCGCCGTTATGTACTGCAGACGGTTCTTCTGACAAGGCTGCGGGATAAAAGTAATTATGAGCTTTTTCTGAAAAACTTTTCGGTGGATACTTCAAAGACCTGCTATCATAAATGTGATCCTGACTGCAGGAATCTGCCAACCTCCTTTGATGTGATGTTCCGAACGAAAAGAAGGCAGTTCCGTTATTCTCTTTCCCTGCAGGATGGCAGGGTCGTGGAGGAGAATCTGTATGCTCAGGAAATTGGGAAAAAGGATGCAGAGGTCATTTTTGAACGTACAGAGGAAGAATGCCTTCTGGGAAAAACTGTGGAGGACATTGCGGTGGAACGGGTGAACGGAGCCATGCCGCTGCTTTCCCATATCGCGATCAATTATGATATTGAAATCATAGATGAAGCGGTCGGATGGTTCCTGAAGACTGAGGTGATTGATTATGATAATCCCAGAAAAGACCGGCAGATCCTGATTCCGGCCGCAGAAAAAGAAAGAAGGAAGATGTTCGATATCCTTCATGTCCTGGACATTCAGATTACGGATATTCGTTTTGTTAAGGATGCGGATGGAAACATTCTGAATGTATATGCGAAACACGAGCTCCCAAATGGAGCAGCGTTTGAAATCCCGTTTGAAGAGGAATCCAGCGGTACCAGAAAATTATTCAGTTTTTTGGGAGAATGTATTTCCTGTCTGGAAGAGGGGAATCTGATCCTTGCGGATGAACTGGACGCAAAGCTTCATCCAAAGCTTTTGGAATATATCATTTCGCTTTTTACAAACCCGAAGAACAACCGGAACGGGGCGCAGCTTTTAATGACCTCTCATGATATTACCACCATGAATCCATCGGTATTCCGGCGGGATGAGATCTGGTTTTGTGCCAGAAATCCGGTAGGAGCATCAAAGCTTTATTCATTGATTTCTTTCCGAAAGGAAAACGGCCAACAGCCAAGAAATGACGAAGTATACGGAAAAAGATATCTGGAAGGGCGTTATGGCGCGGATCCATACATCCGGAAAATCTTGAATTGGGAGGAGGAAGAGGATGAGCCTGAAGCCCAGGAAGTTCAGTGATTTGAAGCGGAGCCAGGAAGAAATCAATGCAAAGATGCTGAAAAAAGGAAGAAAACACAGCTTGAACTTCCGCCCTGTATGTATGTCGTCAGCGAGGGAATTAAGACAGAACCCTATTATATAAAAGGAATGGCAGATGCCATCAATCAAAAATTTTTTGATTTTTCGTCAGGCCCCCGTATTTATGTGAGGGGGACAGGGAGAAATACGCGGGGGCTGCTTTCTTATGTGCCAGAAAACAGGTGGAAGCTGACTTCCCGCAGGCAGAAATTGTCTGGTTGATGTATGACAGGGATGACTTCCCTCTGGATGATTTTGATAATACGCAGTATAGTGCATTGACCAGAAAAGATATCTACGAGGTTTTGAAAGATAAGACGGAAACAGCAATAAAAAGAGCCAGACGGCAGTTTCAGGAATACGGAGATAAACCTCCTTCTCAGATGTGCCCGGCAACCCGGGTGTATGAGCTGGTGGAAGAACTGCAGAAGTACTTAATGTAAAATGGAACAGCAAGGGAGGATCAGTATGCACATAATCAATATAGAAGAAGACCGTATCGGCCTTCGTTTCGGCGTGACACAGGAAAACCGGCTGGTGCTGCTTGCGGTAACGGAAGGAAAGAGCAGTCGGCAGGCTGCAATGCAGGAGACAGCTTTTGCCCTGGAGGACGGAACGGAATCCGGAAATGACGGCGCTTTTCGGGAATACGCCCCGCTGGAGGCGATGATCACAGGAGAAAACTGTCCGGAGGACCGGATGGGAAACCAGCTCATCCACACCTCTCTGGCCGTAAAGCTGCGGTATGAGGGGCATGAGCGAAAGGAGTGGCCGGACGGGGCGGAATCCATTTTTTCTCTGAAGGATCCGGACACCGGAATGGCCGCCCGCCTGCACTACCGGTTTTATACGGATCTGAACGTGATCTCCTGTTATACGGAGCTGGAAAATCAGGGAAAGGAGCCGCAGGGGCTGGAGGCGGTGACCTCCTTTTCCCTGCACGGGCTGGAGCGGGGCGGAAATCTGCCCTATGAGGAAAGGTTCCGTCTGCATCTGATCCACAACGGCTGGCAGAAGGAGCTGCAGTGGCATGCGTACCGCTTTTCGGAGCTGGGCCTGACGGCCTCCCAGAAGCCGGGGCGGTACAACAGTACCAAGTTCATCTCCGTTACCAATACGGGCGCCTGGTCCACGAAGCAGTATCTGCCCATGGGGATTCTGGAGGATGAGGAGACCGGAAAATATTTGGCCTGGCAGATCGAGCACAATGGCTCCTGGCACTGGGAGATCGGAGAGCACGCGGGCCAGCTGTACCTGAAGGCGGCGGGGCCGACGGAGCAGTATGCCCACTGGTATCGGGAACTGGAGCCTGGCGAAACCTTTGTGAGCGTGCCGGCGGCCGTGGCGTACGGCTGTGGAAGGGCGGATGAAGCGGTGCGCGCCCTGACCGCATACCGTAGGCGCATCCGCCGGGAAAATGAGGACGACCGGAAGCTGCCGGTGATTTTCAACGATTATATGAACTGCCTCTGGGGCAATCCCACCACAGAGGAGGAGCTTCCGCTCATCGATATGGCGGCGGCCTGCGGGTGTGAGTATTACTGCATCGACTGCGGCTGGTACAGCGCCGGGGAATGGTGGGGCAACGTGGGCGAGTGGCTGCCCTCACAGGAACGCTTCCCGAAGACGGACGCGTTCCCGGAGGGGCTGAAATCATTGCTTTCCTACATCCGGCAGAAGGGGATGGCGCCCGGATTGTGGCTGGAGCTGGAGGTGATGGGCTTAAACTGCCCGCTGGCAAAGGAAAAGCCGGACGAGTGGTTTTTCATGCGCCACGGAAAGCGTGTCCGGGAAAAGACCCGGTATCAGCTGGACTACCGCAATCCCGAGGTGCGTAAATTTGCCTCCGGCGTGATCCGCCGCCTGGTGGAGGACTACGGCGTGGGCTACATCAAGATGGATTATAACATCGAGCCGGGGCCGGGAACGGATCAGCATGCGGACAGCGCGGGGGACGGACTTCTGGAGCATCAGCGGGCCTATCTGTCCTGGCTGGACGGGATCTTTGCGAAGTATCCGGATCTGGTGATCGAAAACTGCGGAAGCGGCGGCATGCGCATGGATTACGCCATGCTGCGCCGTCACAGCATCCAGTCCACCAGCGATATGGAGGATTACCGGATGTACGCCACCATCGCCGTGAACGCCCCGCTGGCCCTTACCCCGGAGCAGGCCGCCGTCTGGTCCTATCCGCTGAACGCCGGGGATGAAGAAGAAACCATTTTCAATATGGTAAACGTGCTGCTTCTGCGCATCCATCAGAGCGGCCACCTGTTCCGTCTGGGCGAAGCCTGTCAGGCGCTGATCCGGGAGGCCATATCCTGGTATCAGGCCACCAGAGAGGACCGCAGGGAAGCCCTTCCCTTCTGGCCGCTGGGATTCGGGACTTATTATGACGTCTGGACGGCGCTGGGAATGAAGGGAAAGGAAAAGAGCTACCTCGCCGTCTGGCGCAGGGGCGGGGAAGAGACATCCTGCTGTCTGTCTCTGCCGGACTACGCGGGAAAGGAGATCCGGATCCGCTGCGCTTATCCGGCGGAAAGGCCGGTGGACTTTTCCTGGGACGCGCAGACGGCGGAGCTGACCGTCGCCTTCCCGGAAGCCTATATGGCGCGGCTGTTTGAGATCGAAAACCTGTCATAGGACATACCATCCGCCAATAGATTAGTAAAAAAGGCGGATGGTATTTTTATGGGAAAAAATCAGGGAAAAAGCATGAGGAGTCCGTTACGGAAAGCTCTTTTTTGCCGGACGGCGCTTCGGAAAGCCTTCTGCTTCGCCGCGGCCTGCTTCGCTGCAGCCGTCTTTTGCGCCTGTGTCCCGGCCGGGGGACAGGAGGAATCGAGGGATGATATGGAATTCACGGTGGTGAGCGAGGACCGGCTGCCGAAGGAGCTTGCGCAGATCGTGGATGAGAAAAAACAGGACGCTTTCAAGCTTACCTACGCGGATGCCGGATATCTCTATATCTGCACCGGCTACGGGAAACAGGACAGCGGCGGCTACAGCATTACCGTGGACGCCCTGTATGAGACGGAGAACGCCATTTACGTCAACACCAACCTGCTGGGGCCGAAGGCAGGAAGCGCGGCGGGCAACAGCCCATCCTATCCTTATATTGTGATCAAGGTGGAATTCCGGGATAAAACGGTGGTGTTCGACTGAATATGAAACATAGTTTACTTTCTCATCCTGCTGAGGTAAAATAGCGATAAAACGGCGGGCTGAAAATGGAGCCGGTAGGCGTGTCCCGGCAGAAACGCTTCGGCCTGGAGGAAAGGATGGAAAACATGAGCGAACCGAATCAAAAATACCAGATTGACACAGCGGAAAACCGGAAATTCCTGGAGGAGATGAGAGACGATCTGCTCCGTTTCGGGCACAGCTTCCCTTCACCGGGAGGAAGTTCTTACTACCTGGGCGACGATGGCACGCCCTGGAAAGACCGGGACAGGGAGACCTGGATCACCAGCCGTATGGTGCATTCGTACTGCCTTGGGAGCTTTCTGGGACACGAAGGAAGCGAGGCTCTTGTGGACACGGGCTTAAAGGGCCTAAAGGGCGAGCTGCATGATGATGAGAACGGCGGCTGGTATGCCGGCCTTAGGGAGGATGGCAGCATTCTGCCGAATAAACAGTGCTATGCTCATGCGTTTGTGATCCTGGCCGCTTCCTCGGCGGTTCTGGCGGGACGGCCGGGCGCGGGAGAGCTTCTGGAAGACGCGCTGAAGGCATATGACCTTCATTTCTGGAATGAGGAGGAAGGGCTTTCCTGCGATACCTGGAATACGGAATTTACCGTGCTGGACGATTACAGAGGCCTGAACGCCAACATGCATACGGTGGAAGCCTTCCTGGCGGCGGCGGACGTGACCGGCGATGAGAAATACCGGGTACGGGCGGGACGCATCATCGACCATGTGAAGGGCTGGGCCGGAGCTAATGGCTGGCGGATCCCCGAGCATTTCACCAGAGACTGGACGCCCGATCTGGAATGCAATCAGGATAAGCCTGACGACCGTTTCAAGCCTTACGGGGCCACGCCCGGCCATGGCATCGAGTGGGCGAGGCTGATTGCCCAGTGGGCCCTTTCCACTTACCGTAATGACCGGGAAAAGGCGGCGGAATATATCGGCGTCTGCGAGAATCTGTATAACAGGGCGATCGCGGACGGCTGGAATGCGGACGGCGCTCCCGGCATCGTCTATACCACCGACTGGAACGGAAAGCCCGTTGTCCACGACCGGATGCACTGGACCCTTGCCGAGGCCATCAATACCTCTTCCGTACTCTGGCATGCGACCGGAAAACAGAAGTACGCGGACGACTATG
>DWUW01000271.1 GCA_019120525.1 Candidatus Eisenbergiella stercorigallinarum
CCTGTTTCCCTTTTCCCGCAGGATCTTCGTCAGCGCCCTGGTATCGATTCCCGCGATTCCGGGAACGTCATATTCCTTCAGATATTCCTGAATGCTGCAGTCGGATCGGAAGTTGCTGGGCATTCTCGACAGCTCTCTCACGATAAAACCGTCCGGCCAGGGCCTTCGGGATTCACAGTCGTCCCTGCATACGCCGTAGTTTCCGATCAGCGGATAGGTCATGCAGACAGCCTGTCCCGCGTAGGACGGATCCGTCAGCACTTCCAGATAACCGGCCATGGACGTGTTGAATACAATCTCACTGATTACCTCTTTGTCGGCCCCGATCGAAGTCCCTTCAAATACAGTGCCGTCTTCCAGTATCAAATATGCCTTCATCTTTGCACTTCCTTTCCCATAATCGATTTATTGTATCACAAAAGGGAAGGGAGGGCAAATTCTTTTTTCGGCGATCCTGTTTCCCTTTTCCACAGTGCAAAAGAAAAGACTGCTGTTTGGGAAGGAACGCTGTAGTCAGCCTCCTTATGTACGGCAGTCTTTTCCAATTTCATGTTTTCGCTTTTGTACCTGCTTCCCAGGTCTCCGACAGCCCGGTTTTTTCCAGGAAATCCTTCATCGTTCCGGCGCTCATCGCCGCCTGCGCGGCGGGTACGGCACTTCCTCCGTCCGCTCCCGCCTGGTTTCTTTTGCTGCATTGTTCTGGAATCAAGCATAGAGCTTCTGAATGAAATGTCAGATTTGACAGATAGCGGAGAATCCGCCACTTGCCGAACGGCTTACAGAATTTTTATGCTTTAATGTATTTTATCATCCCGGTTATCAGGTTTCAATACCTGAATTGCGCTTTCCCGCTTCCGCCCTCTATCTGTCCAGCCCGATGTGGGCAAGCAGCTTCTCCACGCCGGTATTCAGAACCAGCGTTTCGTCAAAATTGATTTCTGCAAGCAGCTTCCTCGCCTCTTCAAAGTTTCCAACCGCGGACGGGTCATGGGCATCGGAGCTGACGATCACGGGAACGCGCAGCCGTTCGCACAGGGCGAGCATGGTTTTATAATTCTGCACACAGTTCAGGCGGCTCTCCTTTTTCATAAGAGAGCTGTTGTTCACCTCCAGCGCCACCCGACATTCCCTGGCCGCAGGGACCAGCATCTCATAATCCAGCGGCGTGTGGTCGTCGTCCGGATGGGATACGAAGTGTACTTTTTCATTGCGCATGCAGGCGATCAGGTTCTCCGTATTCTTCCGCCTCCCTTCATCCTGGTAGCAGTCCGGATGGATCCCCACAATGGCATAATCCAGTCTGTCAAGATACCTTTGTTCCAGAGAAAGCCTTCCCCCATTCAGGACATTGATCTCGCTTCCATGAATCACCCGTACCCCGTAAAGCGTCTTTGGTACCGAACGCAGATTCAGAAAATAGATGGGATCACAGGTGCCCGGCGTCCCGGGCGCGTGATCCGTGATCCCCAGAAGGGCAAAGCCTCTCTCCGCCGCTGCCTGCGCCATTTCCCGGATGGTTCCGTAGGCATGGCCGCTGGCCAGGCTGTGGGTGTGGATATCGAGAATATAAGGGGTCTCCTCAAAATTCGGTTTTCTTTCTATCATAGTATCCTTCGCTTTCAAATCTCTCTCCCCATTCCTTTCCAGTCTCACTTCAGCTGAAAATGCCGCTCCACCAGCTCCAGTCCTTCCGCTTCTTCAGAACATCCCTCGATCCAGGAGGCATATTCCCGCGGCGTTCTGGAGACAAATTCCTGCCAGTCCTGACAGTTTTTCAGATACCACAGGTTCGGCTGATGAACCTCGTCGATCAGGCCGGTCAGCTGATCGTGATAGTTCTCGCCGCAGCAGATCCCGCCGTATTTTTCCGCCAGAAGCTTTATCATCGTGGATTTTCCGGCATAGGCGGTTCCATTGATAAAATAGATATTCTGAAAAAGGGCTTTCAGAATATTGGCCGACAATTCTATGTTTTCTCCGTTTGGTTTCATTCTCTTCTCCTGAGAACTGTTTATGACGGTCAGGCTCCCTACGGAGCCTGACTACGCATCCGACCGGGAATAAGCGTTCTTCATCTGCCCGCTCAGCTCATACAGCACCTTGTTCAGCGTGTCGGCCATCTCTTTTTTCACCATATCCGCAACAGCCCGGTTCGCCTCCTGCCGGAGCGTCTTCCTGACAGCCGCATCTGCCTCTTTTTCCAGAAGCGCGTCATACCGGTTTAAGAGCTCATGGCTCTTTGCCGCCACACGCTCCTGGACGCGTTCCACATGGATCAGGGACCTGCTGTAGGAGGCGTCCGCCATGGCCGCGATCATGCGGCTGGTCCAGTAAAAATTGTCCGTGGATACCTCAGCCGTGGTGTTCGCCAGATACTCCGGCGTTTCCTCCACGTCCGCATAGAAGGGAACCATCACGTTGAAGGCGTTGGAGGCAAAGGCCAGCCATTCCACAGCGCCGCAGCCTGCGGGCTTTCCCGGACGCATCTGGATCAGGGCGCAGAAATCCGTCCGGTTGACGCCGATGGAACGATACGCTCCCCGCATGGAATGCTCGCCGTAGGAGGCGTAAGGATCATAGGGCGTTCCCTGAAAATGGGAGGAAAGCAGGTATTTCACATCCTCCACGGTGATCTTTTTCTCCGGCACCATGCACCAGGGAATGTCGTCGGAAACGGGCGTATAGCGGGCGTCCGGCCCGTCCCATTTACAGGTATGAGGATTCAGATACCGCTCCATGAACCAGGCGCGGGGCGTGTTGTACACATGATCCGCGTCGTCATGGCTGCCGAAGGCATCCCGGGGATTCAGAACGCCGTCCTGAGACAGGTCCAGGTGATGGGCGTCGATGAACTCCTTCAGATCCGCGGAGCACATATGCGTTTTCTGCGCGCCAAATGCATCCTCCAGGTCGAAGCTGTCGATGCCGAGCTGATTGGGCATTACCACGTAGGCCTCGTCCGGCACCCGTCTGGCCATCCAGTGATGGCCGCCGATGGTCTCCAGCCACCAGATCTCGTCCGGATCCTGAAAGGCGATGCCGTTCATTTCATAGGTGCCGTACTGCTCCAGCAGGCTCCCCAGCCGCTTCACGCCTTCTCTTGCGCTGCGTATGTAGGGAAGCACCAGGCAGACGATATCCTCCTCCCCGATGCCGCCGGGCGCCTCTTCTTTTCCCTCCTCCGCAGGCTGATAGACCACCAGCGGGTCAGCTCCGAGCACCCGGGGATTGGAGGTGATCGTCTCCGTGGCCGTCATCCCCACGCCCGCCTCATTGACGCCGCTGGCGGCCCAGATTCCCTCTCCCTCCAGGGCGTTCGGCACCGCGGTATAGCGCATGGGATTTTCGGGAAGCTCCACCTTCACATGGGAGATCACCGACTGGTAAATCTTCGGCTGTTCTTCGGGCTTTACCACCACGAATTTCTTCGGGGTAAAATGTCCCGCGCCCGAATCATCGTTTCTCGCGATCATCGTCGATCCGTCACAGGACGCTTTTTTTCCTACCAGTATTGTTGTACAGGGCATGGTTTTCCTCCATTCCGGGAGCAGCGCAAAACCAGTGTTTTGCTGAAACTAACGTTTCGCCGAAGCTTTGCCTTGTTACGCTCCCTTTTGTATTTTACTTTTTCTGTCCAAACAGTATTATCCCTTTTCAAACACATCGCAATAAATATTCTGCGTATTGTTTGTCAGGATTGTAAATTTATTTTCATCATACCAGATCTTTCGTTTCCTGGCGATCCAACTTCTACAGATTTTCCACCGCGTAAAGCGGCAGATTCAGCAGCCAGTCCTGCTGTCTGTAATTCGCCATAGAAATACGGACCGCGTACCGGGGATGATATTTCTCACAGTATGCCCGCAGGCTCTTCGCTCTTAAATTTTCTTCCGCTTTTACCTCAACCGGAACCACTTCTCCTTCCTTCTGTATCAGAAAATCAATTTCCGTATGGGAAGAGGACGAAAAATAGTACGGAGTATACCCGGTTTCCGCAACGAGCTGCTGATATACGTACTGCTCCGTCAGCGCGCCCTTAAATTCTGTAAATAATTCGTTTCCTTCCAGAATGGAACGGGCGTCCAGCTCGCTCATGGCCCCCAGAAGTCCCACATCCAGCAGGAAAAGCTTAAACGCGGAGAAATCCACATATGCCTTCAGCGGCACCGCCGGTTTTTCCACCCGATAAACCTTTCCCACAAGCCCGCAGTCCAGCAGCCATTCGATTGCCAGTTCAAAATCCTTCGCCCGTGCCCCCTGTCTGATCTGACCGAAGAAAAATTTCCGGTTCTCCTTCGCCAGCTGAATGGGAACAGAATTCCACACCATTCTCAGCCTTGCAAGCTCTGTATCCGGCGTATGCTTACTGAAATCACTTTCATACAGATTGAGAATCTGCTTCTGAATCTCCCGGACAGCAGTGATATCTCCGTTTTCCGCATAATCGTTCACAGCCTCCGGCATTCCGCCGATAAAATAATACAGCTTCAGCCAGTGAATATATTTATCCGCAAAAACATTTATGGCAGCATGATCTTTTTCCGAAAGAAGCTCTGCCAGCGCCGCCTCTCCCATCGCCTCCAGGAATTCATGAAAGGACATGGGATACATATCCATGGTTTCCACCTTACCGACCGGGAAAGAAACTCCCGAATGGATTGCCACGCCCAACAGGGAGCCGGCGGCGATCACCGTATACTCCGGCGCGTTCTCGCAGAAATACTTTAACGAAGAGATCGCTTTGGGAGCTTCCTGTACCTCATCAAACAGGATCAGTGTTTTTTCCGGCTCCATCCGGATTCCCGTTTCAATATTGATCATACGCAGGATCCGTGCCACATCGTAATCCTCGTCAAAAATATGCCTCATCCGCGCGTCGCTGTCAAAATTGATGTAGGCCACATTCTGAAAACAGCTTCGCCCAAACTCCTTCATCAGCCAGGTCTTTCCGACCTGCCTCGCTCCCCTCAGGATCAGCGGCTTTCGATTCCTTTTATTCTTCCACTCTACGAGCTTCTTCATCGCCGTGCGCTGCATGGAATCCCTCCCTTCCGGATGTATGATTTTATTATTACATTTTTCTGAAGGAATATCAATCCATTGTATGCATTTTTATGAAGGAATATCCCGTTCTTTATCACACTTTTCTGAAGGAAACAGGTTCTTCATGCCCTGGTTTACCGAAGCAGCCTCATGCGTCCTTTCCCGCATGATCCTTTTCTGGCAGCGCCCTTCTGTATATTTTCTGCATCCTCCCCCAGGGCGCCATTTTCTCATCGATCACCTGAAAACCGTATTTCTCATACAGGTTCTCATGATCGCTGACCAGGTACACCTCCGAAAATCCGACCTCCTTCAGATATTCCGACGCAAAGTCGATCATCCTCTGACTCAGACGCTTTCCCCGGTACTCCTCCCCCACAAACAGCATCCCGATGTAGGGCGTATAGGACACATCCGGGATGCAGTCGGTTCCGGAGACCGTGCAATAGCCTGCGACGCGTCCCTGATCCTCCGCGAGGATCACCCGCTCCCAGCCGGTAAAATGCTTCTGTCTCATCTCCTCCGCCAGGGTCTTACCCGCTCCCCAGGAGCAATGTTCGGCGTAGTCCGCCACTGCGTTCCATTCGGCGTCTGATGCCGTCAGTTTTTTGAACTCCATCTTTTCCTCCATACTGAATCATCGTAAAGTGCAGTTTTACTTTTTCCGATTATCCGATTCCGCTGCATCTGACTGCGGACGCGCTGAACATGGTCCTGGAAAAAAGCCGGGCAGACCGAAAGGCCTCCTGCGGCGCTTTCTTTCAGGGTGAACTGATCGGTTTCATCTTTCACTCTTCCGGCTTCTATCGTGGATGCAGCGCTGCTTTTTACGTCGGCACCGGAATCGTTTCGTCCCACCGCGGGAAAGGGATGTTCAGCCGGCTGCTGGAATACAGTCTTCAGAATCTGAGGCAGTCCGGAGACATCGTGTCCATGGGCTGGTCCGATCCCGACGGCTTTCAGGCCCCCGCCCCGCCTGTTAAACAAGCTTTTCCAGTTCTTTAATCAGAACCGGCAATTCCTCGAAAACAACATCGGCGATAATATTCCAGTTTGTTCCATCGTAGTCATGGACCAAACGGTGGCGAAGCCCTGATATCATCATCCACGGAATCTCTCTGTGCGCCTCTTTATATTCGCCGGACAGATAATAGACATGTTCGCCGATATTATATAACGGAGTTGTAACAAGCCATTGCAGCGGAATACTTATCAGTAACTCCTTCTTTTCGATCTTATTTTCTGCAATATATTGATATAATCTCACTGCATTCTCATAAATTTTATGAATACGCTGTTCATCGGAGTATTTCATGCCACAAAAAGTCTCTCTTTCATAATCGTTT
>DWUW01000272.1 GCA_019120525.1 Candidatus Eisenbergiella stercorigallinarum
GGATCCTGCTCTTGTCGATCTGGACCGTTTCGCTCGGGGCCAGATCATCCGCCAGCAGGATCACAGGTTCGTCCGAAACGATCCCTTCCTCCCCCGCCCCGGCGAGGATTCCCGCCACCCGCCTGGAAATATCCAGAACATCGGCGCTTCTTGCCTGCATATAATCGTCATCCATGGACGCGAACATCTGCGCGAAGCGTTCTCCGGTCACGCTCACCGCGTACGCGGCATTTACGCCCGTACCGCGGATCTCCTCCCGGATGGCGTCCAGATAATCTCCGTCGTCCAGCATGATCCTGTGCACCTCAAAGATCATCGCCTGCTCTTCCCCGGCTTCCTTTACCGCTTTCTCATACAGGACGTCAAGCTGCCCGCAGGCCTTCTGTCTCGCTTCCTCAAATCTCGCGATCTCCGCTTCGGGATCCGCGACCGTTTCCTGCGTCAGGACAAACTCTTTTTTGCGGTACAGGTATATCTTTCCGGCCGCAATCCCTTTTAACACGCTTTTTCCGGAACATTTTACCATCGTCAGCTCTCCTTTGGCCCTATTTTTCGATTTCCAGGCAGGTATCTCCCGGCTTTACATGGATCCCAGTCTTTCCCGTCACACTGGCGTAATCCGTCGTATTGCAGATAATCACCGGCGTAATGCAGTCATACCCGTCCCTGCGGATCGCCTCCAGGTCAGCTTCGATCAGGGCGTCCCCCTTCTTCACCTTCTGTCCGGTCTGCGCCAGGATCCGAAAATGCCTTCCTTCCAGCTTCACCGTATCCAGGCCGATGTGGATCAGCACCTCCACGCCATCCTCCGTCGTAAGCGCCACCGCATGCCCTGTGGGGAATACGGTTCCGATCTCTCCGTCCGCAGGCGCGTAGAACATTCCCTTTTCCGGGATAATGGCAACTCCCTTTCCCAGGACCTCGCCGCTGAACGTGGGATCGTTCACCTCTGACAGCGGAACGCATTCCCCTTCTGCCGGAGAAGCGACCGTAATTCCTTTTTTCTTCATGAAATCAAATAAGCCCATCTGTCAACCTTCCTTTCTTCCCTTCCTGCCCTGCGACATCTGAAGCCTGCTTCAGCCAGAGCGCCAGATTGATCCGTTCCTCTTGCGTCATCCTGCACTGATACTTCCTGCTGACAAAATCCTGCACCCTTCCCGCCGAAGCGTATTCCTCCCGGAAATGCTCCCTGACAAACCCTTCCAGCGCCGGATCCTTCGGCCGCTCTTCCGGCGGCAGGAGCAGCAGCCTGTGGGCAAGAAATTTCAGATTGGATAAGAGGCAGTCCCTTCTGTAGGAATCCTCCTTCGGCAATGGCAGCTCCCGTTCCAGAATCCCGACCATATCCTGCAGGAGGCTGGTCATGGACCAGGCGTCCCTGACCTTGATGTCAAATTCCGCGTCCACCAGATGAATGGCTATGGACGCCGCCTCATCATCCGGAAGCCGGATCCCGGAACGCTGTTCGATCAGATCGAGCGCGTACATCCCGATCCCGAATTCCTCCGGATAGAACCGCTTGATCTCCCGATACAACGCGTTGGAAAAGACCATCCCTTCCTTGAACCGCCCGATCGCGAAACCGATATGGTCGGTCAGCGTCAGATAAACGCTCTGGCTGAGCCTGGCATTCATCCGTTCCTTCGCAAAGGAAATGATATCCGCGGATATCCGGATATATTCCAGAGGCATGCTTTCCAGCAGGTCCTCAAAGCGCTCCCGCACATCCCGGTTTTCCAGGCGGAAGATCTTATCAATATCCTCCTCCCGCACCGTCTGGCCCGGTTTCTTCTGGAAACCGATCCCGCGCCCCATAACGATGATTTCCTTATGATCCGCATCCCAGGAGGATACGACGTTATTGTTGATCACCTTCGCGATAATCATATCGGACTCCCAACAGCCTGCCCTTCCGGTAAATAAAAAAACCAAATCTTACGAACCAACCGGCTATACCGGCCGTGCCGGAATCCCCTATCCGATCCATTCATAAAATCTGGTTTTGCCTGCCTGACAGTAACAATCCATCTCTATTTCATCTGTCGCCCGGCATCCCGCCGGCGCTTTCTTCATGCACACCAAGCATATCAAACGTGCCCGGAAATGTCAAGCGTTTTCGGCATTTTGTTCTTTTTCATTTCCATCTTTTCGCTTTTTGTGTATATTTTAAACACGCCTGCCCCATTTCTCCCCCGAAAGCATATCCAATTATCCCAATAGATATCGATTTCCTGATCCGGCGAATTATGTTATAATGAATGTCATAAACTATAACAATCAGATGAACAGGAGTATTCATGAGAACGAGAATCTATTTCCCCGTTATGGCTTTTTTACTGTCCCTTTCCATCCTGTTTTCCGGCTGTTCTTCCCTCTCCGGCACGGATGGGGCCGTTCCCCAGGAAACGGCCAGACCGCAGGAGACCGCGCAGGAAGACGGAAAGGAAAACGCTTCCGAGCCGCAGGTTTCCCAGAACCAGGCTCCCCGGGATCTGTCCGGCCTGAAGCTCTCCATCCTCGGGGACAGCATTTCCACCTTCGACGGCTATATCCCAACAGACTACAATATCTTTTATCCGGGCAACGGCGATATCAGCACGGTGGAAAAGACCTGGTGGTGGCAGGTAATGGATACGACAGGAATGGAGCTGAATGCCAATGCCTCCTCCTCCAATACCACCGTTACGGGGGATTCCCTTGATACGACCGGAAGCGCCCCCGGCTGCAGCACCAAGCGGATGATCGACCTGACGCCGGGAGACGACGGCCCCGCTCCGGACATCCTGATCGTTTTCATGGGAACAAATGATTTTCTCAGAAGCGTTGAGCTTGGGACCTTCACAGAGCCCTCCGCGCAGGATGAAGGGATCGCGGAAAATTTCTGCGACGCATATGAGCTCATGATCCAGAAGCTCAATGCCCTGTATCCCAATGCTGAGATCTATTTCTGTACGCTACCGGAAACGAACGCGGGAGATGTGGATGAATATCCGGAATCCTATCCTGCCACCAATAAAAACGGCAATACCATCGGTGATTTCAACGCGGAAATCGCGACGATCGCTTCCGCCTACAGCTATCCGGTCATTGATATACACGACTGCGGCATCACCTATGAAACGCTGGGACAATATACCAGCGACGGGGTGCATCCGAACGCGGAAGGCGCAAAGCTAATCGCGGAATATGTCATCAACGCCCTTCTTTACTGAAGCGGTTTCTTTTGCCGGAGGCCTGTTTCCGGACGCTTGACAAACTCCTTTTTTATGTGATACGGTGGTTACAATCCATATCATTAAAAAAGGAGTTTTTACATATGATGAAAAAGTTTCTGACAGCATCCCTTTTTTCCGCCGCAGCGGCCCTGACGCTGACCTTCGGCGCCGTCCCTCTGAATGTCCATGCCGCAGAGGCCGTTCCCTCCGCGCAGGCTGCCGTTTCCGCCCCCGTTTCCGTCCCGGCGCAGGCGGATCCGGCTGTTTCCGCCCCGGCTGCCGTTTCCCTTCAGGGAAAGAAGCTCTCCATTCTCGGCGACAGCATTTCTACTTTTACAGGAACCATGCCCGCTGACTATAACCTTTATTATCCGGAGCACGGAGATATCCCGAACGCTTCCCAGACCTGGTGGGGGCAGCTTCTTACGAATACCGGCATGGTGCTCTGCCGCAACGCTTCCTCCGCCAATACCGATGTGGCCGGCAATTCCCTTGCCCTGGACGGATCCGCTCCCGGCTGCAGCATCCGCCGCATTGTGGACCTGAAAGGAATCGATGGAAGCAATCCGGATGTTATCGTGATCTATATGGGGATCAACGACTTCGCCAGAAGCCGTACGCTTGGTTCCTTCACCGCTCCCGGCGTCCAGACGGAAGGCGAGGTCACGGTCTTTACCGACGCTTATGAGCTGATGCTTCAGAAGATCAAAATCCTCTATCCGGCAGCTTCCATCTATTGCTGCACGCTTCTGGAGCGCTGCGATATGGAAGGCAATACCGGAGCCCCTTCTGTAAATCTCAACGGCAATACGGTCGCGGATTTCAACACGCAGATCAAAGCCATCGCGAAGGCCTACGGCGCTTCTGTCATCGACTTTTATAACTGCGGCATCAATTATACCAACCTGGATCTGTTCACGGTGGACGGTATCCATCCTACCTGGATCGCCGCCGGCGTGCTTGGGCAGTGCGCTTCCCAGACGCTGCTCTCCTCTGTTGCCGGCTGAGCATCAGGAAAATCCTTCTTCCGCACAGATACTGCCATTCTGTGGAATAATCGATAAGAAGCTCCCTGGATTGTCTGCATCCGCAAACATTCCAGGGAGCTTCTTATTGTTATTATAATATCTGCCAGACCCGGCATGGTTTCCTTTCATCCGTCATTCGCTGCGGATCGCCGCCAGAGGGCTTAAGCGCATCGCCCGGAGGGAAGGGAAAAAGCCGGATATCATTCCGACCAGAATGGCAAATGCCAGGGAAAGCAGCGCAAGCCAGGGCGGAATGTAGGAAAGCGTCATCGCATTCCCCATAGACTGTACCACCCGGTTGATCAGGGCGGAGATCCCGTAGCTGAAGCCCAGCCCGACTGCCCCGCCGATCAGTCCGATATATGCCGCTTCCAGGAGAAACAGCATCTGGATATTTCTCAGGTCGCAGCCAAGCACCTTCATGATACCGATCTCCTTCGTCCTTTCGTAGATGGACATCATCATCGTATTGGTGATCCCGATGGCTGCCACCAGCAGGGAAACCGCGCCGATGCCTCCAAGCACAAGCTGGACGTTCCGATACTGAGCCTGCGTCGCCTCCACCCATTCCGCGTTGCTGGATGCCTGATAGCCCATAGAATTGATGGCGTTCTGAACCTCCGCCACATTTTCAATACTGTCCACATCCACATAGATCTGATTATAATAAATTTCCTTATAAGGCTTCCCGCCCTGTGTCGTCGGCTGCCCGGGAATCGCCTTGTTCTTAAAGATCCTCTTCAGCTCCGTCTTCAGGGATTCGATCTCGCAATAGACATTATAGCTGAAGCTGTTCCACTCTTCCTCCCCTCCCGCCACGATGCCAGCCGTATCGATCATATATCTCCTGGGCGGAGCCACCGTCGTCCCGCTTCCGTCCCCGGAGCTTTTATACCGACTCTGATAATAAGCGTCCATATCAAAAATATAGAAGATCGGATCTTCCATCAGATCGATATCCGGAAGCTCATTCCTTTCATAATAAGGATAGGATCCCGTGCTCGCCACATAAAAGCTCTGCAGCGCCATATTTCCGTAAAAAAACTCCAGCTTCCCGTCTTTACCGTCCGGATAATGGCCCTCCCCGACAGGGATCTTCATAGCCTCAAAGGCCTCCGCGCTCATCGCCTGGATATACAGGTTCCCCTCATATATCCCGCAGCGGGCAAGGATACTCATATTCAGCATGGGAGAAACCATCTCCACATGGGGGAGCTGGCGGATCGATTCCACCAGGGCATCATCCAGCCTCTTTTCTTCCTGCGAATCGGCTGACCCGTCCATGGAAGGATCATAATAGCTCCCCGGTTCATAGACCGTGATCGCGGTCAGGCTTCCATAGGATTCCATTTCTTCCAGGGAAGATTTGTTCAGCCCCAGGCCAAGAGAAACCATTACCACAATGGAAGCCACGCCGATGGTCACGCCCAGCACGGTAAGGATCGTCCTGACCTTCCTCTTGAGGAGGCTCGTACTGCTCATCCTGAGCAAATCCAGAAATTTCATACCCGCATCACTTCCTTATTCCTGCCTGTCTTCTCCCAGGCTGTTCAGGAAATCATCCTCCTGCTTCAGCGCAGCCGCTTTTTTCTTCTTTCTCCGGACAGTCAGGATCACTGCCGCCGCGATCACCGCGGCCGCGGCCGCCGCGATTCCGGCGATCAGCCCCGCGTTCGGCCCGGAAGGCTCTGAAGGCATCATGTCATCCGGGATATCCGGCTCCATATATACCTCTTCATAGACATCCAGCGCAAATTCCCGTT
>DWUW01000273.1 GCA_019120525.1 Candidatus Eisenbergiella stercorigallinarum
CAGTCTGACGTTTCCGCAGTTTACGGGAATATCAGCGCCGTAAAGCTCATTGACTTCGGCGCGGCGCGGATGACTTCAAAGAACGACCAGAAGTCCCTGACCATCATCTTAAAACACGGCTACGCCCCGGAGGAACAGTACCGTTCCCATGGGGAACAGGGCCCCTGGACGGATGTGTACGCCCTCTGCGCCGTACTCTACCGGATGCTTACCGGAAAAGTCCCGGAGCCTGCCATGGACCGGCTTTTTTCCGATGGATTAAAGCGTCCGGAGGAGCTGGGAGTGAAGGTCACTTCGGCAGTATCCGAAGCCATCATGCGCGGCCTTGCGGTGAAGAAGGAGGACCGGATCCAGAGCGTGCGGGAACTGATGGACGCGCTGTATGCAGGGAAGAAGCTGAGAAAGAGCAGGGGGCGAAGAACAGGCGGAAAAAACGGGAAAAACAGGAAAAAAGCAGCCGGGTATGCTGCGGTTGTCACAGCCGCCGCAGTCTGCGTTTTGGCAGTTACAGGGATTGGCTGGAAAATGCTGTCCGGCCGGGCGGTGGCGGACGGATCAGAAGCAATGGACACGCTGGAGACAGCCGGGCAGGCCTTCGGCGGAGAGACAGCTTCAGCCATGGAAACAGCAGATTTTTCAGAAACAGCGGTTGCAGAGGAAAAATCGGATCTTCCGGAAACGGTGTCCAGAGACGCCGATACAGCGGAGGGGATGGAAGAAGTGGCGCTCCCCGGTTCAGAGGAGGAGCTGGGAGAACAGATTGCTTTTTACAGGCCGCAGGACAGCATGAGTACCTGGTTTCATACGCTGATCTGCAAGTCGGACGGAACGGTGGAGGCCAGAGGGGACAATGGGGATGGTCAGTGCGAAGTGCAGGGCTGGACAAATATCGTTTCGGTAAAGGCAGGTAACGGACATTCGCTGGGGCTTCGTTCGGATGGAACGGTAGTGGCGGCAGGAGATAATTATTACGGTCAGTGTGATGTGACGCACTGGAAAGATGTGGTGCAGATCTGCGCAGGAGAAAATGAAAGCTACGGCGTGACGAAGGACGGAGAGGTGCTGATCGCCGGAACCACATATAAGGGCGAGGAAATTTTACGGGAGATTGGAAGCTGGAGCGGGATAAAAAGTATTGCCGTCGGCCACGGCAATTATGGCGTCGCCGGCCTGACTTATGACGGGACCGTATTGTTCGCGGGAATGGATGAAAAAATCGAGGGATGGGACGGGGTGGAGGAAATTTTCTTCCGCGGGCCCCTTCTGGTGGGACTGGAAGCGGATGGAACTGTACGGACGGCGGATGGAGAAGCTTCCGGACAGACTGAAAATATGGAGAATATAAAACAGGTCGGCGATTTTTCACGCCTGGACCGGTCTCCGGCTCAGATCATGGGAGCGGCTTTGGACGGGAGCGTGGCCGGAGCGGCGGAGATCGAAAATGCTGATGCCAGAAAGGAGCTTCTGTCCTGGTCCGGCATGAGAGCCGTAGACTGCATTGACGAAACGTTTTACATTGGCCTGAAAGATGACGATACCATTCTGGAATATTATGCGAATCTGGGAAACGCTTCTCCGGAGGATTTTCAGAATCTGGAATGGGCGCAGCCGATCAGCCTTTCGTATTCTTCCGCAATGGGGATTCTGGCTCAGACAAAAGACGGAAGGAATCTTTACTTTGGAAATCAGCCATCCCTTTTGAACGGGGTGGAAAAGCTTGGAGCGCAAAAAATCAAAAGCGCCTTTACGTTTCTGAACGGCCAGGTTTTTCTGACAGAGGGCGGGACGCTTGTTTCCGATACCGGGTGGGAGCCGGAAACCATGTCAGGAGTGAAGCAGGTCGTTCAGATTCAGGAAAATCTGGCGGTGCTTTTGGAAGACGGGAGCGTCCGGCTGTATGAGCAGGTGGAGGCGGATGTGCCGGATTTTCTTCCGGAAGAAAAGGAATATGTGGAATCCTGGAAGGACATCGTCCAGATATGCGGCGGTACTGACTGGGTCTGCGGACTGAAAAAGGACGGGACGGTCTTTTTTTCCAACGGCACGGAAACGAAAGAAAACGACATACAGGCTGTCTGCGGGAATGATGCGGATTGCCTGGGCATCCGGTCGGACGGGACGATAGCTGTCCTCCAGTGGGCGCTGCGGGATGAATCAGGAAACCGACTGGTGGATGGTTGGACGGACATGACGCAGCTTGCCATGGGGAACGGCCATACGGTGGGGCTGCGGTCTGATGGAACCGTGGTCGCCGCCGGAAACAACCACTGCGGACAGTGCGACGTGGAGGAATGGAAGGACGTCGTCTATATAGATGCGAAGGGACAGTGTACGATCGGAATCACCAGGGACGGCAGGCTGCTGTTTGCCGGATCCCTTTACTGATATAGACGGGAAAAAGACTGACAGGAAAAGGAGATTAACATGGATCAAAATAAAATCTGGGAAAGCTTCAACCTGAAAATAGAAAAACTGAATCCCCGTTGCCTGGCGGTGAACACGGTTCTTGCCGGAAAATATCTGGTTGGCCCGGTGCTGGGCGAAGGGGGATTTGGAATTACCTATGCGGGTTACGACCTGAACATGGAAACCCGAATCGCGATTAAGGAATATTTTCCGGTAGAACTGGTCACAAGGGATACTACCAGACGGACGGTGGGCAAAGATGGAACGGCGTCCGGAGGCCAGGTTTCCGAAAGCGCTTCCACGTCCGGCGGCGGGAGCGACCGTGTGATCTCCTTAAGCGGCGAAAAGAGCAAAACATACCAGCAGGGCTTAAAGAAATATGTGGATGAGGCCCGTAACGTATCCCAATTTTCCGGCATCCCCGGCATCGTGTTGGTGAAGGATTTCTTTTATGAAAACGACACAGCTTACATCGTGATGGAGTACATAGAGGGAGTCAGTCTGAAGGAATATCTGAAGCAGAAAGGCGGGAAGGTATCGGAGGAAGAGGCTCTCGCAATTCTTCGCCCGGTGCTGGAGGCGCTGGAGAAGGTGCACGCGGCGGGGATCGTACACAGAGACATCAGCCCGGATAACATTATGCTGACCTTTGCGGAAAAAGAGAAAGCGGAACAGGCATCTGCATCTGATACCGCGTCTACTTCGGCGTCAACCGCCGTTTACGGTAACATCAGCGCGGTGAAGCTCATCGACTTCGGCGCGGCTCGCATGACGTCGAAGAACGACCAGAAGTCTTTGACCATCATCCTGAAACATGGCTATGCTCCGGAGGAGCAGTATCGCTCCCACGGAGAACAGGGCCCATGGACGGACGTGTACGCCCTCTGCGCGGTGCTATACAGGATGCTCACCGGAAAAGTCCCGGAGCCTGCCATGGACCGGCTTTTTTCTGATGGGTTAAAGAGTCCGGAAGAGCTGGGTGTGAAGGTCAGTCCGGCGGTGTCCGAAGCGGTTATGAAGGGCCTGGCGGTGAAGAAGGAAAGCCGCATACAGAGCGTGCGGGAGCTGATGGACGCGTTGTATGCGGGAAAGAAGCTGAAAAAGAGCGGAAACGGAAAGCTGTCCCGTCCGGCGCTGGTTGCGGCGGCAGCGGCGGGCGTGCTGGTTTTGGTTGTGGCCGCTGTGGGAATCGGAATGGCTTTCCGGAATGGAAACGGGATGAAGATGGAAGATGCCGGAGCAGGCCAGGATGGTTTGGCGGAGAATGCGGTCCAGGGCGGCGCGGACAGCCAGATACAGAATCCGGAAACGGGAGAGGCTTCCCCTGGCAATGTTTCCGGAACGGGTCAGACGGATGAAGGAGAAAACACGGTTCTGCTGGAAGAAGCGGAGGAAAAGGAGATTGCCTTTTACAGCCCGCAGAACGCCATTTCCGGGAACATCCAGTCACCAATCCTGATGTGCCTGCCGGACGGGAGTGTGAAAGCGTTTGGGGACAATTCCGCCGGACAGTGCCGGGTGGATAACTGGGGGAATGTGGTCGCAGTTTCTGCCAATGTGACCCAGTCCCTGGGACTTGACGCCAACGGAACCGTTTACGCGGCAGGGGATAATTCGATGGGTGAGTGCGACGTTGATACGTGGAGCGACATCGTTGCGGTAGCGGCCGGTTTTTATGCAAGCTTCGGCCTGAAAGCAGATGGTACGGTTGTGGCCTGCGGAGATGTGGAAAGGTATGCAGAAGCGCTGGAAAGCTGGAAGGATATCAAGGCGATCACGGCCTTCCCGGGAAATTATTACGGCCTGGTAGGGCTGGACCGGAACGGGAATATTTTCTGCGCAGGCTTTGACGAAGAGATGCCGCAGGTGACGGGCTGGGAGGATGTGGAACAGATCAGCATAAATAAAAGGGGGGAACAGTTCACGCTTGCGGGCATCCGGGAGGATGGATCTATTGTCTCCCACAGGCTGACGGTGGATGAGTCGTCGCAGGAATATGATGAGCTGGAAACCTGGACAGGAATGAAGCAGTTCAGCATGAACACGCCTGTTCTCGGCGTGCGAAAGGACGGGACGGTGGCCTGTTCCTCTGGCGCGGGAGAGGCGGTTCAGGCGGAGCTGGCGTCCTGGAGCGGAATGGAGGCAGTTACCTCCATCGACCAGAGCGGCGGCATATATGTGGTAGGGATTACGCAGGACGGAGAGATCAGGGAATACAGAGAGAACACAGGAAACGCCTCTCTGGAAGAAATGAAAAATCTGAAATGGGTTCATGTTCTTCCGGATGAGGCAGGCAGTATTGCCGCAGGGACCACGGATGGGCGTCTGCTGACCTACGGACAGGACTGGCTCCTGCCGACGCTGGAAATGAGCCTGCGCGAGATGGGAGCCGATCCGGCGACACTGGCCGGGATGGAAGGCCGCAGGACTTTTTTCAGTGAAGACGGAAGTGTCTTCGGAGTGGGATATATGGACCGCGCTTCCTGGAGCGAAACCGGCGTGAAACAGGTGGTGGAGTTATGGGATTATCTCACCTACCAGCAGATGAGCTCAGGCGCATATGCGCTGTTGATGGAGGACGGAAGCGTCCGCATCCGCACCGTGGATGATGAACTGGAGGGAAGCGGGATCGATCTGGAGAAATGGCTGGGGGAATTAAAAGCGGCAGAGAAATGGACGGATGTCAGGGAACTTTGTTGGAGCAGGAGCAGAGCCACACTGTACGGACTGCATGAGGACGGCTCTGTATCCGCTTCTGTCGGCCAGGGATTTTCAGCAGAAGGCCAGAAGATAGAAAAAATAGAGGAACAAAACGGCGTTTTGGCAGGAATGACAGAGGATGGGAAAATGATCCTCCTCCGTTTCAATGAGGACGCGGAAGAAATGGGACTGAAAGCGGCTGAACTCTGGGAGGGCGTGGCGGACTTTACGCTGGGAGACAGCCATATCGTCGGCCTGCTGGAGGACGGTACGGTTGTGGCTGCGGGCAGCAACCACGCGGGACAGTGCGACGTGGAGGACTGGAAAAATATCGTTTTCGTCGTGACGGGAAGAAGCTGTACCCTTGGCATTACCGCGGACGGCGACCTGAAAATAGCCGGTTCCCTGTACTGACGGAAACGGATAAAAGCGGAGATGGGAGAAGGATGATGGATCAGAATAAAATCTGGGAAAGCTTTGGAATCAAAACAGACAAACAGAATCCCCGCGCACTGGCGGTGAACACAATCCTTGCCGGAAAGTACCTGGTTGGCCCGGTGCTGGGCGAAGGAGGCTTTGGCATTACCTATGCTGGATATGACCTGAATATGGAAACCAGGATTGCGATCAAGGAATACTTTCCGGTGGAGCTGGTCACAAGGGATACCACCCGGCGGAGTGCGGGCGATAGCGGTGCGGTATCTGGCAGCGGAGCGTCTGTAAACGGTATCTCCGCGTCCGACAAGCTGGCATCCACCAGCGGACCGTCAGCAAGCGGCGTTTCCTCTTCCGGCGGCGGGAGCGACTGCGTCATTTCCTTAAGCGGCGAAAAGAGTAAAACCTACCAGCAGGGCCTGAAAAAATATGTGGATGAAGCACGCAACGTATCCCAGTTCGCGAACATCCCCGGCATCGTATCGGTGAAGGATTTCTTTTATGAAAACAACACCGCCTATATCGTGATGGAGTACATAGAGGGGATCAGCCTGAAGGAGTATCTGAAGCAGAAGGGCGGGAAGCTTTCCGAGAAAGAATCTCTCGCCATCCTGCGTCCTGTGCTGGAAGCATTGGAAAAGGTACATGCGGCGGGGATCGTACACCGGGACATCAGCCCGGATAATATCATGCTCACCTTTACGGAAGAAGGGAAAGCGGGAGCAGGGCAATCAGGTATTTCCGCAGTTTACGGGAATATCAGTGCAGTAAAGCTCATCGATTTCGGCGCGGCGCGTATGACCACCAAAAACGACCAGAAATCCCTGACCATCATCTTAAAACATGGCTACGCCCCGGAAGAGCAGTACCGTTCCCACGGGGAACAGGGGCCGTGGACAGATGTGTATGCCCTCTGCGCCGTCCTATACCGGATGCTTACCGGAAAAGTCCCGGAGCCTGCCATGGATCGGCTTTTTTCCGATGGATTAAAGCGTCCGGAGGAGCTGGGAGTGAAGGTCACTTCGACGGTATCCGAAGCCATCATGCGCGGCCTGGCGGTGAAGAAGGAAGACCGGATCCAGAGCGTGCTGGAGCTGATGGACGCCTTGTATGCGGGAAAGAAGTTGAAAAGGCGAGGAAAATTATCCCGCCCGATGCTGATCGCTACGCTTGCGGCAGCGGCGGGCGCGTTGACCATAATTCTTGCGGAGTTAGGAATCACGGGCACGATTCGGACGGAACATGATACAAATGAAATGGTTGAGACAGGCGCAATGGAGGACGTGGCAGAAGAGCAGACGGATGGACAGAGGGTACAGAATGACCTGGGTATAGACGAAAACAAAGAGAGTATGGCGGCAGAGGATACGCTGCTTTTGGAAGAAGAAACGGAAGACGGGGATTGGGAGGTGCTTGTGACCAGGACGCCCCAGACAAGCTGCGCAGGAGGAGATGGACACGCCGTTTTTCTGAAAGAAGATGGAACAGTCACTTCCTGCGGAAGCAATGCTTTCGGACAGAGAAATCTTTCAGAGTGGAACAAGATCGCCGCTGTGGCTGCAGGAGAAAAATTTACGGCTGGTCTGAGAGAAAATGGGACGATGGTGGTTGCGGGTGAATTGAACGGCAAATCAGATGTGGAACGCTGGGAAAATGTGACAGCCATTTCCGGCAGCGATGAACATTTACTGGGGCTGACTGCAGACGGAAAAATCCTTGCGAATGCAACCTATGGCGGTGTGGAGACTGGAGAAGATACGGATTTTACGGAATGGGAAAACATTCGTGCCATTTCTGCAGCCGGAGGTGTAATGGCCGCACTGACAGAGGACGGGCGTGTGCTGACGGTGGGACTGAGCGGCTGGGAACCTGCGGAGATTTCCGGTTGGGAGGATGTAACAACGCTTGCCTGTAATCAAAATATTGTTTACGGCCTGACAGAAACCGGTACGGTAAAATACGCACATATGTGGTCCAATCAGCCGTATGACGGAGAACTGAAGGGAATAGAGCAGCTTCAGGATATGGTTCAGATCTGTACAGATAATTCCGGTATCTATGGCGTTACATCGGATGGAAAGCCATGTGTAGCCGGAGCCGACTGGCGGATAGAAAGAGCGGAAAAAGTATTTTCCGGCTGGGATCAGCTTTTCTGTATGGCAAGGCTGTCGAGCAGTACAGATGATATGGCCGGATTGAAAAAGGATGGAACGCTGGTGAAAGGGATTGAAAATTATGGGGACAGAGAACCGGAGGATATGACTGGCCTTACGCGAGCGGCCATATTAAGCGGACTGGGAAATTATGGCGTTACATTGGTAGGAATGACTGAGGATAACAGCATTTTTACATATGGAAATTGTTTGGGAACGGCCAGAGATCTGAGCCAGGCGGAACAGGTGATCCAGGTCGTGCAGCTTAAATACTATTCGAAACCGGATGAAGCTTATTTCTACGGCGTGGCCTGGCTGGATGGAGATGGAACCCTGTATATCACAAAAGAATATATTCAGCCGCTGGTTCCTGTCCTGGAAGGTGGCAGGCAGATTGCTGCTGTGGGATACGGACTCCGGTATGGTATCTGTGTGCTCATGGAGGACGGAACGGTTTCAATAATATCAGCGGGGGAAGAAACGCTTCCGGAGGGTATCAGGGATGCGGACGGGTGGAGCGGTATCACTCAGATTGCCGGATGTGCCGGAAGAAATGATACGGGTATTGTTCTTGGACTGAAAGAGGACGGAACGGTAATATCCGCCGTATCGCCGGAATATGCAGGAGTGCTGGAAGGAGATTGGACGCAGATTGATTCTCTGTATTCCGGAGATTATGCTATCGGAGCGATTCGGAAGGACGGCACGGCTCAGTTTCTGGAGGACAGTCCGGAATACAATTTTGGCCAGTATAATACCAACGGATGGACAGATCTGACGCAGCTTGCCCTGGGACAATTCCATACAGCGGGGCTGCGTTCCGATGGGACGGTTTATGCTACGGGAAGAAATGATAATGGCCAGTGCGACGTGGAGGACTGGACGGACATCGTCTGGATCGCCGCCGGGGATACCTGTACTGTGGGCGTCCGGGCGGACGGTACGCTGGCCGTAGCCGGAGAAGTCGGGTGGTGAAAACCATTTTTCAGAGAAAAGGCGCTTTGAAATGGAGGTCAAAATGGCAGACAGAAAAAACTTTTGTCCAGGCTGTATGCGGGAATGGGAAGAAAACATACGGGATGGAAAAGCGGCTGATACGGGAACAGGCGGCCGGAATGAAAAAATTTCAGCCGGGCAGCGCTGCCCTTACTGCGGTTTTTCTGAAGCTGAATATCAGCAGAATCCCCGCTGCCTGCCCCTAAATACCATTCTTGCCGGAAAATACCTGGTGGGGAAAGTCCTCGGTGAGGGCGGCTTCGGCATCACTTACATGGGTTATGACCTGAACATGAAGGCCCGCATCGCCATCAAGGAATACTTCCCCGTGGAGCTGGTCAGCCGCGACACCACCCGCCTCACTTCGCCGGACGGAAAGCCCGTTTCCGGCGACAGGAGCGACCGCGTCATCTCCTTAAGCGGTGAGAAGAGCAAAACCTGCCAGCAGGGCCTGAAAAAGTACGTGGACGAGGCCAGAAATGTATCCCAATTCGCGGACATCCCCGGCATCGTATCGGTAAAGGATTTTTTCTATGAAAACAACACCGCCTACATCGTGATGGAGTACATAGAGGGGATCAGCCTGAAGGAGTATCTGAAGCAGAGGGGCGGGAAGCTTTCCGAGGAAGAAGCCCTCGCCATCCTGCGTCCTGTGCTGGAAGCGCTGAAAAAGGTACACGCGGCGGGGATCGTACATCGGGACATCAGTCCGGACAATATCATGCTGACCTTTACCGGAAAAGGGGAAGCGGGAGCAGGGCAATCAGATATTTCTGCAGTTTACGGGAATATCAGCGCGGTAAAGCTGATCGACTTCGGCGCGGCCCGTATGACGTCGAAAAACGACCAGAAGTCTCTGACCATTATTTTAAAACACGGCTACGCCCCGGAGGAACAGTACCGTTCCCACGGCGAACAGGGTCCGTGGACAGATGTGTATGCCCTCTGCGCCGTGCTTTACCGGATGCTCACCGGGAAGGTGCCGGAGCCTGCCATGGATCGGTTATTTTCTGACAATTTGAAGCGCCCGGAAGAACTGGGGGTGAAGGTCAGTCCTGCGGTATCCGAAGCCATCATGCGCGGCCTGGCGGTGAAGAAAGAAGACCGGATTCAGAGCGTGCGGGAGCTGATGGATGCGCTGGATGCGGGGAAGAAGATAAAAAAAGCAGGACAGAAAGAACAGCGCCGTATTTTCACAATGGCGGCTCTTGCGGCAGGTATGCTGGTTCTGGTTGTGGCAGCAGCGGGAATCGGGATGACTTTTTGGACAGAAAAAGACAGAAACATCGAAGAAAAGGATATGGAACAGGCAGAGATGTCCGCGCAGAGTGGACAAAATCTGAATGTGAGCCAGGCTGCGGGAAAAGGGCAGGAAGGCAATTTTACCGCCTCCGAAGAGACACAGGGAGATCCTGTGGAAGCTGTGGGAGAGGAACTTTCCCTGGAGCAGGAGACGGAGGAAATCGGGGAAGCTCTTGTAACGCGGACGCCTCAGACCGCCATGGCCTCTGGAAACAGGCATATGGTGGCAATGCAGGAAGACGGAACAGTGAAAGGGATGGGGGTCAATACCGAAGGTCAGTTGGAGGTTGAGGATTGGAAAAGGATCGCAGCCGTCGCGGCAGGAAGAACCTTTTCCGCGGGGCTGAGGGAGGACGGAACGCTTGTCATTGCCGGAGAACTGGAAGCTGCAGACGAGGTAGAACGATGGGAAAACGTGGTGGAAATTGCGGCAGAAGATACGACGCTGTTTGCGCTTACTGCGGATGGGACTATTCTGAGCAATGAAAAATATGGGGAGACGGGCGCGTATTATGAGTGGAAGGATATCGCCCATATTGCTTGCTCAAATTATTGTTTTTCCGCCCTTACCCGGGATGGAACGGTGTTGAATGAGATTACCCGGGAGAACATTGATTTCGGCAGTCCGGCAAGGATAGAAGGATGGACGGACGTAAAACATCTGATCGTTGCACAGTACGCTGTGTTCGGCATCACGGAAGAGGGAGATGTCCGTTCCGCGCTCATTTTGGATGCGGTGCCGGAGACCTCTTACGATTTTACGGGAATTGAAAGCTTTCATGACATTACGGCTTTCTATTCAGACGGAGGGTTCTGGCAGTTTGGTGTCAGAGAGGATGGAAGCCTGTGCGTCGCAGGAAGGACAGAGGATGCGGAACGCCGTCCTCTTCTGGAAAGAGTGGAGGAGTGGAAGGAACTGCAGAGCTTTACCGGCGTGGATTACAGAGGAAGATATGTGGGGCTGAAAAAAGACGGAAGCCTGGTAACGGACAGTCTGAGTTATGGTAACAGTACGCCGGAAACCATGGAAAATCTGGAGTGGATCACTTTTCTGGATGGACAGGATCTGGCGGGCGTGACAAGGGATGGAAAGGCGCTGACATTTTCTCAGGGCACCGACATTATGGTGCTTGACGGGATTTCGGAGATCAGCCAGGTATGCAGCTTCTATGGTTTCTCATCCGGCATACACGGATATTTATGTCTGGATCAAAACGGCCGGATGATTGGAGTACCCGAGACGCCGGGAGAGGCCGCAGCATGGGAAGGGCTTAGCCAGATCGTGACGCCCTGGACATATGGGGATTTTGCCGCCGGACTTTTTCAGGATGGAACAGTCAGGGTGCTGCTGCCGGAGGAGCAGGGGGAAAGAATGGGAGGTTTGCGGAAAGCGGAGGAATGGACAGGGATCAAACAGCTTGCATGCGCGCAGGGAAGTATTTTCGGACTGCGTGAGGACGGTTCCGTACAGGCATTGATGGCAAATGGGGCGGAACGCGAGCTGCCGGATGAATGGATAGATATTGCGGCTATTTTTTCCGGACCGGATGTGGGCGCGGTGCGTAAGGACGGAACCGCTGTGATCGACCAGCCGGAGGACAATGAGTACGGCCAGAAAAATGTGAGCGGTTGGGAAAATCTGACTCAGCTTGCTCTGAGCGAAAGCCATACGGTAGGACTGCGTGCGGATGGCACTGTGGTCGCAGTCGGGAGCAACACTTCCGGCCAGTGCGATGTGGAAGACTGGACGGACATTGTATATGTGGCGGCCAGTAATGACTGTACACTGGGAATCCGCGCGGACGGCACTCTTGCCATTGCCGGAGCGGTTGGATGGTAACGGCTCGGGCAAAAAGGCGGAGAGTTTGTGTGCATTTTTGAAGCTCCAGTAAAAAAATCCTTGTGAATGAAAGGAAAACAGAGATGGATCAGAATAAAATCTGGGAAAGCTTTGGAATCAAAACAGACAAACAGAATCCCCGCGCCCTGGCGGTGAACACGGTTCTTGCCGGAAAGTATCTGGTAGGCCCGGTGCTGGGTGAAGGCGGATTCGGAATTACATACGCGGGGTACGACCTGAACATGGAAACCCGGATCGCCATCAAGGAATATTTTCCTGTGGAGCTGGTCACAAGGGATACCACCCGGCGGAGCGCGGGTGATAGCGGCGCGGCATCCGGAGGCGCTGTCTCCGGCAGTTCTGTGTCAGGCGCATTTGCGTCCAATAATCTGGCATCTGGCAGCAGCGCGTCCGTGAGCGGCGTTTCCTCTTCCGGTGGCGGAAGCGACCGGGTGATCTCCCTAAGCGGCGAAAAGAGCAAAACCTACCAGCAGGGGCTGAAAAAATATGTGGATGAGGCCCGCAACGTATCCCAGTTCGCGGACATCCCCGGCATCGTGTCGGTGAAGGATTTCTTTTATGAAAATAACACCGCCTATATCGTG
>DWUW01000274.1 GCA_019120525.1 Candidatus Eisenbergiella stercorigallinarum
CAGTCTGACGTTTCCGCAGTTTACGGGAATATCAGCGCCGTAAAGCTCATTGACTTCGGCGCGGCGCGGATGACTTCAAAGAACGACCAGAAGTCCCTGACCATCATCTTAAAACACGGCTACGCCCCGGAAGAGCAGTACCGTTCCCATGGCGAACAGGGGCCGTGGACAGATGTGTATGCCCTTTGTGCCGTCCTTTACCGGATGCTCACCGGAAAAGTCCCGGAACCTGCCATGGATCGGCTTTTCTCCGATGAATTAAAGCGCCCGGAGGAGCTGGGGATGAAGGTTACTCCGGTTGTGTCCGAAGCCATCATGCGCGGTCTTGCGGTGAAGAAGGAAGACCGGATTCGGAGCGTGCGGGAGCTGATGGACGCCCTGTATGCGGGAAAGAAGCTGAAAAAGAACCGAAACGGAAAATTGTCCCGCCCCATTCTGACTGCTGCGCTGGCGGCGTGCGCATTGATTGTGGTTCTTGCTGCGGCTGGGGTTTGCTTTTTACCAGAAAAACTGTCGTTCTCCTCCAAACCGGAATCGCAAGGAAGCATTTTGTCAGATGGTGACGGACAGCAGAGTGCTAACATGTCTGGTGAAACCGCTGCAGAAAAGAAAGAAAGCCATGCGAATGGAGCGGATACGGCTTTGGTTGATGGAGCCGATCAGACGACTGGAGACGCGGAAACGTTGAAGCTGGAAGAAAACGGACACGAACTGGGTGAGCAGATTGTCTGGCCGAAGGCGGAGACAATGGTTGCGGCGGGATCGGATCATTTGATTTCCCTGCGCGACGACGGGACTGTCCTTGCGGCGGGAGATAACAGATGGGGACAGTGCCGTGTTCAGGACTGGCAATCCGTTGCGTCCGTTTACGCCTCCGGCACGATGTCGGCGGGCCTTCGGACGGACGGTACGGTGCTTGTTGCGGCAGCAAACGATACGCTGCAGGAAAGCGTTTCTTCCTGGCGGGGAATCACTATGCTTGCACTGGGGAAAAACCATATCCTTGGACTGACGCAGGATGGCAGGGTTTTATCGGCCGGAACCAATCAGGACGACTGCTGTGAAACAGGAGACTGGGAAAATATTGTGTCCGTCTGGGCTTATGACAATTTTTCAGCAGGGATTCGGGAGGATGGAAGTGTGGTACTTGCAGGACGTCTGGGGTACAGCCTTCTGTCGCAGGAAGAGCAGGAAGCGATGGAGACGGAGATCAGTTCGTGGGCAGGAATGCGGCAGATCAGGGGATATATGAGAGATGTCTATGGCCTGAAACAGGATGGAACCGTGGTATATGCCGGACGTGAAGACGCAGAGATAGAAAGGCAGCTCAGTGTATGGAGCGGCATCGTTTCCCTGTCGGTGGGGGATGGTTTTATCGCAGGACTGAAAACGGACGGAACAGTAGAGACAGTACGATATTCCGTTAACGATCAGAACGAGGAGACAGCGGAATGGAAAAATGTGGCTGCATTGACAGGGACTATGTACAATCTGGTAGCTCTGTGTCAGGATGGGACCATCTTAGTGACGGAACCGAGCCGGAGTGGTAATAGCACGGTGGAGGAGATTTTATCTCTGACAGACGTGGTACAGGCCGTATGGCAGGGGAACAACCTGGCAGTGCTTCGGCAGAATGGAACGGTCAAAAGCACAGGCTATACGGCGTATTATGATGACGAGACAGCGAAAACGGATGATTGGCATGGCGTGGCCGCACTCGCTTCCAATGATGAGTATCTCGGTGCGCTTCTGCAGGACGGAACCGTGATTCGAACGGTTTTTGACGGATTTTCCATTCCGGCGGAATGGGAGCAGGAAATGGGGATGGAGAAGGCGAGTGAGCTTGCGGAGGAAAGAAAGGCGCAGACGCCGGAGCTGATTTCTGGCTGGACGAACGTAAAGATGCTTTCCATGGCCACCGACCATGCAGCTGTCCTTCTGGAAGGCGGAACCGCAGCGGCGGCCGGTTTCCCGGAGGACCAGGACATCATAGATTATCGGACGGGCCTGACGCAGAATGGTTCCTGCCAGGTAGACGGCTGGTCTGATCTGAAGCAGGTGCTCGCCCTGAACGGAGAAACTATTGGGCTGAAAAATGACGGAACCCTCCTGACAACTGCTGAAATGCCGGAAGAGTGGAAAGATTACAGAGATTTGAAAAGCATCTGGGGCATCAGCTCCGGAAGTACGGCTGTGGCCATCCGAGCCGATGGTACTGTAGTTTATCTGTATAAGGGTGACGACAGCTACGGCCAGAACAATATCAGTGGCTGGACGGATATGGTGCAGCTTTCTATTGGAAGAAGGTATATTGTAGGCCTGCGTGCGGACGGCACAGCCGCTGCGGTGGGCGACAACTATGCCGGACAGTGCGATGTGGAGGACTGGAGCGGCATTGTGAGCGTCGCCGCAGGAGAAAGCGGTACTGTGGGAATCACGCAGGACGGAAGGGTGCTCCTTGCAGGAACCCTTCCGGGCGACTATTTTGTGGCTGAAATCTGGCCCGCTGTGACGGTACCGGAGGAATGAGTCCGCCGGGCATTCCTGCGCACAAAGGCGCTTTTGCATGGAGGTAAACAGGACAATGGATAAATTTCAGAACGGAATCTGGGAAAAATTCGGCGTTAAGCCACAGAAGCCAAATCCCCGCTGCCTGGCGGTGAACACGGTTCTCGCCGGAAAATATCTGGTAGGCCCGGTGCTTGGTGAAGGCGGCTTCGGAATCACCTATGCGGGGTACGATCTGAACATGGAAACCCGTATCGCCATCAAGGAATACTTTCCGGTGGAGCTGGTCACAAGAGACACCACCCGCCGGAGCACGGGCAAAGGAGGCGGGGCGTCCGGCGATCAGGTTTCCGGAAGCGCTTCTACGTCCGGCGGCGGAAGCGACCGGGTAATCTCCTTAAGCGGAGAAAAGAGCAAAACCTACCAGCAGGGTCTGAAAAAATATGTGGACGAGGCCCGCAACGTGTCTCAATTTTCCGGCATTCCCGGCATCGTGTCGGTGAAGGACTTCTTCTATGAAAATGACACCGCCTATATCGTGATGGAATACATCGAGGGTGTGAGCCTGAAGGAGTATCTGAAGCAGAGGGGCGGAAAAGTATCGGAGGAGGAAGCCCTCGCCATCATACGCCCGGTGCTGGAAGCGCTGGAAAAGGTGCATGCGGCGGGGATCGTACATAGAGACATCAGTCCGGATAACATTATGTTGACCTTTGCGGAGCAGGGAAATGCAGAGCAGCCGTCCGCATCCAATACCGCATCCCATGATGTATCTCATACCGCCTCCGCTTCGGCGTCCGCTGTGTCAACCGCGACGCCTGCCATCATTTACGGAAACATCAGCGCCGTGAAGCTGATTGACTTCGGCGCGGCCCGCATGACCGCAAAGAACGACCAGAAGTCCCTGACTATCATCTTAAAGCACGGCTACGCTCCGGAGGAACAGTACCGTTCCCACGGCGAACAGGGCCCGTGGACGGACGTGTACGCCCTTTGTGCGGTATTCTACAGGATGCTCACTGGAAAGGTGCCGGAGCCTGCCATGGACCGGCTTTTCTCTGACGGCCTGAAGCGCCCGGAGGAATTGGGATCGAAAGTCAGCCCGGCCGTATCCGAAGCCATTATGCGGGGACTTGCGGTAAAGAAGGAAGACCGGATCCAGAGTGTACGGGAACTGACGGATGCCCTGTATGCGGGAAAGAAGCTGAAAAAGAAAGGAAAGCGGATTCTGCTTGGGAAATATTCCGTTTCCGTCCGCGCGGCGGCGCTGGCTGCTGGCTGCGTGCTCGTCCTTGCGGCGGGGATTGCTGCTGTCGGGATTGGAGCGGCTCTTCAGACGGGAAGTACAACGTTGGGGAAGGATGCCGTGCTGTCGGCGGATATGGGAGACGGAGGAAGCGCGAACGGCGCGCAGGGGCAGACGGCCCAGGATGCGTCGGACGGAATGGATGAAGGCTCAGGAAGCGCTTCTTCCGGGCAGACGGGCGTGGGAGCGACTGTTGCCCCGTCCGGCGAGACGCTTTTGCTGGAAGAGGAGCAGGAGGAAGACTGGGAGATCCTGGTGGAAAGAACGCTCCAGACGGGCAGCGCGAGCGGACAGGGACATGTCGTTTTCATAAAAGAGGACGGAACCGTGATCTCCCGTGGTGACAATTCCTTCGGCCAGAGAAACCTTTCCGAGTGGAGTCGGGTGGCCGCCGTGGCGGCGGGATACAATTTCACCGCAGGGCTTCGGGAAAACGGGACCGTGCTCGTGGAAGGAGAATACAACGGAAAGGAAACGGCGGAACGGTGGGAGAACATCGCCGCCATCGCGGGCGGAGGAAATCACCTGTTCGGCCTGACCATGGACGGAAAGATTCTTTCAGCGGCGGACGTAAGCGGAGACGATCTGTCCTGGCAGGAATGGGAAAATATCAAGGCCATTGCGGCCGGCAGCGACACGCTGGCGGCACTGACCGAAGACGGAAGGGTGCTTACCGTGGAGCTGATGGGACAGGGCTGGGAACCGGCGCAGATTTCCGGCTGGGAGGATGTGACCGCCATCACCTGCAACCAGTCTGCGGTATTCGGAATCCGCGCTGACGGGACGGTAGCCCGGGCAGATATGTGGACCGGACAGACGGACGGCTTCGATTATTCGGGTGTGGACGGTTTTTCGGATATCATTCAACTCTGTGCCTCTGCCGGAACGGTCTGCGGCGTAACAGCAGACGGCGTGCCGCAGGTCGTGGACAGCTGGGGGTATCAGTCCGGAAACGAATCAGTGGATCGAAGGAATCTTTTGGATATGGAAGGCTGGTCGGATCTGGCGGGCGTCGCGGGAAGCGGAGACGGGGCCGGGATAGCCGGAATCAAAAAGGACGGCACTCTGGTGGTAACCTTTGCCAATTACGGAAACAGCAGCCTGGAGGAAATGAAGGATTTGGCATGGGTCGGCCTGACCGGAATGACCAGGGATGCACAGACCTCTTTGATCGCATTTACGAAACAGGGAGAGGCTCTGACCTATGGAGACGATACCACCTGCTATATGGCCCTTACGGATCTGGAAAATGCCGGACTGACAGAGGGGCTGACTCAGATTATCAGCCTGCACTATCAGTTTGCGGATCAGGGATATGGGACGACAAACTTCGCTTTTCTCAATGACAAAAAAGAACTGATTCTCCGTGACCCGGTAAGCTGGCGTTATACCGTGAAGGAGACGGACGTGAAGCAGGTCTGTGCCCCGGCGGAGCAGCCCTGGTGCGCCGTGTTGAAGGAAGACAGAACGGTGTCTGTGATTTCCCTCAGCACAGACAGTTCGCTTCCGGATGGGCTTTCGGAAGTGGAAGGCTGGACGGGGATCACGCAGCTTGCGGAATGCGGAGAGCGGAACGCTCCTGTGAGCGTTCTGATGGGGCTGAAGGAGGATGGAACCGTGGTCATGGCGGGACTGGATTATTTCCCGAGAAATCCGGTGGACTGGACGGGGATCCGCTCTATCCACGAGGGAGAATATGCCATCGGAGCCATCCGGGAGGACGGAACGGCCCTGTTTTATGAGGAAAATCCGGAATACAATTACGGCCAGTACAATACGACAGCCTGGACCGATCTGACCCGGCTCGCACTGGGACTGAACCATACGGCGGGCCTTCGTTCCGACGGAACCGTATACGCTGCCGGACGCAACGATGCGGGCCAGTGTGAGGTAGGGGGCTGGACGGACGTGGTCTACATCGCTGCAGGCGCCAACTGTACGCTGGGAATTCGCTCCGATGGAACCCTCCTGATCGCGGGAGAAGTGGGCTGGTAAGAAGGTAAGCCGCGCGCCCGATTCGCCCGACGGGATGTAGGAAACTTCGGATGCAGGAGACTTTGGATGCATTGAGCTTCGTCAGAGCTGTGCTTTATCGTGGAGGAAAAGAAGATGCTTTTTTCAGTCCCAATCAAAAATTTTAGAAAGCAAAGAAAGAATGGAGGAGATGTCAGACAAATTTACTGCATGGAAGGTCCATCCTTCAGGACGGGCCTAAGGCTCCTTTCGGTTCTCCTGTGCATGACACTGCTTGCCGGATTTTTCCCGGTACAATCTGCGGCATCCGGGATCGTCTCTGGAACAGCAGGGACAGCCTCCGGGCTATCCGGAACCGCTTTCGGATCATTCGGCACCGCCTCCGGAACCCCGGCGGGAACGGATGCCGGACAGCCGGTAACGCTCACTGACCTGGGCGAGCTGGACGCCCCGGAAACCTACCCGGCAAAAGGCGCGCTGTGTCTGCAGGTGGCCCGTTCCAAAAGCATCGGGGCGGACGGCGGGACCAGCTATCTTTATGAGGAAGCCTACCTTCCCGTGGTGGTGGCGGAGGATCACAGCGTGTATGGGGAGCTGGATACCCTGGCCGGGCTGCTTGGCATGAACGTACAGTATTTTGACAGCACCGCCCTCGTCACCTTTTTTGAAACGGACGTATTCCTGGCGCTGGGAGATCCCCAGGCCGGATATACCACGCCCCTGTTCAGCGTGATGGCAGGGATGGGGCGCACTCCCGTCCTGCTGGATCAGATGTGGTATGTCCCGCTGGACGAGTTTTTGAACCTGACCGGGACGATCCAGAAATACGGGGAGACAAACTGGCTCGGCAAACAGCAGCTCGCCCTGATCCCGCCCCAGAGGACGGTGCTGGACGACATCGGCGCTTTTTACCGGGACGCCTATTCCCGGTACGCGTTCAGTTATGTGAAGGACCTCGGCTACACCGAAGAGCAGGCGGCGGAGCTTGCCGGACAGGCATCCGTGATCCAGTATGTGGAGGGCGTCGGTTCCCTTGACCTGAAAACCTGGCTCGCCATCGCCTTCGGCGGATATGATGCCATCCGGTACTATGAAAGCGGCTACGCGGAAACCTTCCTGAACTGTCTGCTTCAGGAAAACGAGGAGATTGCCGTAAAACGCCTGGAGGACAGCAAACGGACCCTGGATTATATGGGCTGCATGCTGGACATCTGCACTTCTGCCATGAAAAAGACCGGGGCTTCCGGAGCCGGAAGCACGGCGTCCGCGACAGACGTACAGGCGGCCCTGGCGGATGCGAAAACGACGCTTTCTGCGCAGGGAGCGGGAAGCTATGTGGGAGATTTCGGCCGCTATATCACCGCCTATCAGAATACGGCGACGGCGCTTTCCCACCTCCTTACCCTGGCCGCTCTGGGTCTGACCTTCGGAAACGCGGACGGGCAGATGGCGGAGGCCGCGGAAACCTTTTATGAAAACAGGAACCTTCTTCCCGAAAGGACGATGCGGGAGGATCAGTACCAGACGGTGCAAAGGAAGATCAGCCAGTTTTCCGGCTCTGCCTCCAAAGCCGCCGTGGATCAGTTCATTCTGGACAATGGAGCGCGTCTGTTTCTGGACGTGGCGGCCATCGCGGAATACGGCGCGGCCAAGACCGTGGCGGGTGGCTCCGCCCTTTGGAGCGCGTCGGCCAGGCTGGTGGGCGGGGAATGGATCGACGCGTCGGAGAGTTTTCTGGTGGGGATGTTCGGCATGCAGTATGAAGCGGACGCCGTGGCGCTTGCCAGGCAGGAGCTGGACCGCATGCTTTCGGAGCAGAATACCGCTCTGAGCGAAGCACAGGAAAAGGAGCTTCGGAACCTGTTTTTCCACGCCGCGAAGGCCTGCCTGGTGACCCGCACCTACGGCTGCGCGGGCTGCCCTGCCATTCTGGAAAAATATCCGCAGCTTCAGACAAAGCAGAACGCGATCAACGAAGAGCTTTCTTCCATCGCCGCCCGCGTTTCCAACCCGGCGGTTCCCTTCTGGCGGCTCCCCGGACAGCTCCTTTCCGCCGGGCCTTACCGGCAGGAGCATTACAAAAACGTGCTTTATAATTTCTGCGGCCTGCGGGGGCAGATCCTGGACTGGAAGAACGAACGCCCCGCGAAAAACGTGCGCGTGGAGGTGGTGAGCAAGAGCGGCGAAAAGCTGACAGAATTTGTGACCGATAAAAACGGCCGGTTCGAGGCGGAATTCGCCCTGGAAGAGATCAACGTCTGGGAGCAGACGCCCCTGGTCCAGGAACTCACCCTGCATCTGTATTATAAAAGGAATCCCGTGGTGCTGGAGGATATCCAGGCCGACTATTTTCACAGCTACGAAGTGAACGGCCTGCATGTGGGCCGTAAAACCGTGGAGACTTTGGCTTATGTGTTCGGCGCGTCCACTCAGGACGGACAGACCGCGGTGGAGATCCTCCGTTTTGAACTGGACGAAGCGGCAATCGGCTTTGACGCGCCGGACGGCTTCGGCGGAAGCTATCCTGCCTATGTGGCCCTGCCCGGACAGCTCCATACCGCGTCCGACGCGGAAACCGTCCTGCTGAAGGAAGGGGTGGAGCTGGAAACCCTGTACGGACGGCTGATCCCGGAGGGAAGCATGCTGCGCGGGGTGCTGGATTTCGTGAGCGAAGCGGGCGGCGCCGGCGGGAGCGGAGTGCCCCAGGCCAGCCTTTCCGACGCGCAGGCGATCCAGGAATATGTGGACGCTTACTATGAGGCCAACGGCCAGTATCCCACCTTCCAGCTTGAGATGGTAAACAGCCTGATCGTTTCGGGAGAGGCCGCGCTGGTGGACGCGGATGAATCGGATATCCCGCACTGAATACCGGACAGCCGTTTTCGCATACCGCGGCGGCAGAGCCGCGCCGGAAACGTCGTGCCGGAAACGCCTGCCGTGAAATGGAGATTCACATGAAAGAAAAAAAGATGATTCTGATCGCGTTGATATCGGGCGGAGCCGTGCTGCTCGCCCTGGCCGCGGGCCTGGCGGCCTATATCGGGAGCGCCTCCGGCTCGGCGGCCGAAGCCGCCCGCGCCTTTGAAGCGCTGCTCTCGGAGGGAAAGCTTGCGGAGCTGGAGGCCCGCTGTTACCTGCCGGAGGAAGGGCAGGCCATGGTTTTTCCTGAGCAAGGAGGGGACGCGCAGGTGCGTTCCGTCACCCCGGCGGAGCTGGCGGAGCGTTTCGGCGCCGACGCCGTTCTCGCCGGACAGGAGACTTCCCTGGAGGAAGAGCTGCTTTCCGTTATCATGCGCTATAGTACCCTGCGCGTTTCCACCGGCGTGGTGGCCGGAAACCGCACTTCGGCCCGCCTCACCCTCACCGGCCCCGACCTTTCCGCTTGGCTTTCCTCCCTGGGGCCCGAGGAGGCGGCGCTTCTTATGGGAACGGAAGAGCGCATTCCGGAGATGCTGGAAGAGAATATTTCCATGGATGTTTCCATGGATACCTCCACGGACACCTCCGTGGATATCTCCATGGACATTCCCATGCGTACCGTCAGCCAGTCGATCGCAATGCAGAAGAGAAACGGCGTCTGGCGCTTTGCCGTGACGCGGGAACAGGAGAACGAATGGTTCTGCGGCCTGCTTTCCGCGGCCGCTTCCGAACCGGCTGCTGCGGATGGGCCGGAACAGTAACGCAGGCGGCCCCGAATGCCGGGCCGGGATGAGCGTTTTACAGCTTCCTATACAACGTAACTGTAAAATAAATACCATTGAATCTGAATTAAAAAATAATCGTTAAAAAGTCAGAATAAATGTCCCCTTTTTCCGCTAGACTCACAATTAGTTTGTGAGAGGGGGCGGGACAGATGGACGACCAGGAGTTGTTGGGACTTTTGGAAAAGGATCCTGGACTTGGCATCCTTGCGCTGATTGAGCAGTATTCAGATCTGCTGAGATATGTGGTTTCTCTTCGCCTGAGAAGTCCGCAGGACATACAGGAATGCGTACAGGATACCTTTACAGATTTTTATCTGAGCAGAAAAAATTTTGATCCGGAAAAGGGAAGCCTTTCCGCTTATCTGGTGGCGATCGCGAGACATAAGGCGTTTTACCGCTACCGGGAGATCCAGAAAGCGCGCGAGCTGGCCCAGGCGGCCGAGCTGCCGGAGAATCCGGTGGACATGGAGGAGCATGCCGCGCTGGAACACACGCTGTCTCAGATGTCGGATTCAGATGCCAGGGTCCTGCGGATGAAATATTATGAAGGCTACACGGCAAAGGAGATCGGGGAAATCCTTGGGATCAGCCATGAGGCGGTCAAAAAGAGGATCCAGCGCGCCCTGAAAAAGGCCATGGCGCTGATGGCGGAATGAAAAAGGTCGGGTTTGTATTGTTGAAAAGAGGAATGCCGTTCGTTTACCATGAGCGAAAGGCATTCTTTTTTTATACATCCGGTGACGTGGCAAAGGATGTGGATTGTAAATTGTGGTTCTCTGCAATATAATACAAGTATCTGCTTGAAAGGACAGGAGGGCTTCCTGGATGGACAGGAACCGGTTTTACTGGGAGGAAAAGGAGTGCTTTTAAAGTATATTGTCAGTAACTTTAAATCGATTGGACATCCGATGGAATTCAGTATGTTTCCAACAGCGGGAGGTACGGATGATCGTTTCCTGAGGACGATCCAGACAAAAGCTGGTGTGTGGAAAATTTTGCATCGAGGAGGTTTTTTTGGCCCGAATGCGTCAGGAAAATCTTCCTTCATTGAATCGGTCGAGTTCGCGAGAGATTATATTGTGAATGGGCAGAAAAGCGGAAAAGGAACGGGAATCAATCAGTTTAGAGGAGAGCTTGAAGATTTGCGCGGTGTCTCCCTTTTCCAATTCATGTTTTGGCTGGATGGAGAAGTGTATGAATATGGATTTTCTCTGGATCGACATCAGGTACATGAAGAATGGCTGATGCAGATGACAGAAAAGGATTTTGTGCCTTTGTTCACCAGGGCTACGGATGAAAACGGCAGGACGGAAATCGAAATAGAATCCGGATTTGGGCGTAAGGATTCCAAAGACCGGATATTGGCGGACGTCCTCAGAAACAGTATCCAGGAAAACCAGAAAAATCAGCTTTTTTTATATAAACTGCATGATAATGGCATAAAAAAGGCGGAAAGCATCGTGGAGTGGTTCAGAAATCTGCAGATCATTTTTCCGGAAACCAGAGTGCAGGCGCTTCCGATACGAATGGAAGCAGATGAAGATCTGCGGAATTATATCGGGAAAATGCTCGATAGAATGGATACAGGAGTTTATGAAATATCTGTTGCCAGCAGAGAGATTGATTTTCATGAGCTGGCGGAAAGGCTGACGCTGCCGAAAGAAATAGTAGAAGAGATTGAAGAAGTCAAAAATGGAATCGTAAATCTTGCGGGGAGATATTTTATTTTCTCTGAAAATAAAAAGAAACGAACAACGATGATACAGCTTAAGTTTAATCATCGCTTAAATCATTCGGCGGTGCAGTTTGATCTGGATGAAGAATCTGATGGCACACAGAGACTGATCGATTTGCTGCCCATGTTGTTTACAGTGGGGAGGAATCCATCGATCTATTTTGTTGACGAAATTGACAGAAGCCTTCATACGAAGCTGTCACAGTTTTTGCTCGATGAGTTTGCGGAGAGTGGAGAAGACGGATATAATCAGATTATTTTTACTGCACATGACGTAAATTTGATCAATTTACGCAGATTCCGCCAGGATGAAATATGGTTTATTGAGAAAAATCACGTCGGAGAATCCACATTAAGGCCGTTTTCGGATTTTGAGGTAAAAGAGAATCAGGATACCTTAAAAGCATATTTAAGCGGTCGATTTGGCGCTGTACCGATGATAAAGGGGGTGTACTGATGCCTTTTCCTCAGAGCCGAATCCCTTTTTCTGTGGAAAATCCCTATCGCCCGGTCAGGCCTGCCACCAGCAGGATTATCTTTCTCTCATTGGAAGGAAGCGTTACGGAAGAAGAATATTTTGAACGCGTTTCAGATATTTACAGTGAGATCAGGAGCAGGATTCAGTTTATATCCGTCGCAGAGGACGCAGTCCATACGAGGCCGAAATTCAGGACTGCAAAGCAGGCAAAAATGCTCAGTAAGGTCCGGCCAAAGCAGCTGG